>JBJKPL010000185.1:0-10379 GCA_046706345.1 Candidatus Sulfidibacterium sp. | reverse complement strand
AGATTGACATCCGCCTTGACGGCGATCGTTTGTCGCAAAAGCTGTTGCGTCTGCATCTCTACCACCTGCTCATCTCCGCTTCGAAAAACAACGAAAACCTGGATGCCAGCGTCACCGCCCGCGGTCTTCACGGAGACGCCTACCGCGGTCATATCTTTTGGGACGAGTTGTTCATCCTGCCGTTTTACGACATCCACTTCCCCAAAACTGCGCGTTCCTTGCTGATGTACCGTTACCGTAGGTTGGAAAAAGCCCGTGAATACGCCCAGGAATATGGCTTCACAGGCGCCATGTACCCCTGGCAGAGCGGCAGTGACGGCAGTGAAGAAACCCAGGTGGTCCACCTCAACCCGGTTTCCGGAGAATGGGGCCCCGATCACTCCTCGCTGCAAAGACATGTTTCTCTGGCCGTGGCATATGATATCTGGGAATATTTCCATGTCTCCCAGGATACCGACTTCCTTGAAAAATACGGTATGGAAATGATCCTGGAGATTTGTCGTTTTTGGGAAAGCAAGGCGCGTTGGGATGAAAACCATCAACGCTACAGCATCGGTGGGGTGATGGGACCTGATGAATTTCACGAAAAATATGCCGATACCCAGGAAGGCGGACTGAAGGACAATGCATATACCAACATCATGGTGGCCTGGCTGTTCAAGACCGCCGCAAGCCTGCTTTCGCAGATGGGATCCCAGGCGAAAGCCGACCTTTTCGGGAAGCTGAACCTGAATGAGAATGAAATCAATCACTGGCAGGAAGTCCGAAAAAAACTCCGGCTGGTGATCTCCGTAGAAGGCATCATCGCGCAGTATGACGGCTACTTCGAATTAAAGGAGCTCGATTGGGACTCCTACCGTCAGAAATACGGAAATGTTTACCGCATGGACCGCCTGCTGAAGGCAGAAGGAAAATCCGCAGACGAGTATAAAGTCGCCAAGCAGGCCGACATGCTGATGACCTTCTACAATCTCGACAAAGAAGAAGTTGACAGCCTGTTAACCGACATGGGGTATGAGCTGCCGGAAGATTACCTACAGCAAAATCTGGATTACTATCTCCAACGGACGTCCCACGGCTCCACGCTTAGCCGCGTGGTACATGCACAGCTGGCCCAGATGACCGGAGATCAGGACCTGAGTTGGGAATTGTATTCCGATGCACTTTCCAGTGATTTTAACGACATCCAGGGCGGCACCACCGGAGAAGGCATCCATGCCGGCGTGATGGCCGGAACGCTTCTGATCGCCCTTTCCACCTATGCCGGGATTGGACTGAGGAAAGAACAACTTGAAATCACACCTTCCCTGCCTGCGAATTGGACCCGGCTGAAATTCAACCTGAATTTCAAAGAGGTTTTCTATTCCCTTTCGGTGAATAACAGCGAAGTGACCGTAACAGCCGATCAGGATGTGAAGATCAAAGCTTTCGGGCAGGAAGTTGCCCTGAAAGCCGGAAAAGAAACTGTCGTTTACAAAAATTAAAAAACTTAAGAATAAAGAACATGCTCGAAGATGTTTTATTGATTGAAGACAAACACCGGAAAGTAGCCGCCGGGATCGTTGAAGAGATCCTGAAAAATAAAAAGGACAAATATATCATCGCCATTTCCGGCGAATCGGGATCGGGAAAATCCGAGCTGACGCATGTGGTGGCCAAAGAGCTCCGGAAATACAACATTTTTGCCAAGCCGGTGCACCTGGATAATTTCTTTAAAACACTGCCTCTGGAGCGCAGAGCCTGGCGTGAAAAACACGGCATCGCCCATGTTGTGGGATTGAATGAAATTGATTGGGAAGCTGTTCAGCAAACTGTAGAGGATTTCAAAAACAACCGGAAATCCAGCATGCCTTGTGTGGATCTGGTCACCGAACATGTAGACACCCTGACCACCGACTTCAACGGGATCGACATGCTGGTGCTGGATGGGTTGTATGCCGTGAATACAGAAGGGGTGGATTTGCACGTATTCATTGAACTGACTTACCATGAAACCAAAAAGGCACAAACGTCCCGTGGTAAGGAAAAAACAGATGAGGCGCGCATGCAGACACTGGAAGCAGAGCACAAATCCGTGCAATCGCTTAAACACAAAGCCGATCTGTTCGTGAATATGGAATACGAACTGGTGAAAGCCAAATAAAAGAATTAAGCCCGGCTTAAGAAATCAGTTATTTTTTTTACGACCTTCTCCTGGTGGTCGAAATGAGGATGGTGGCCGCAATCATCGAGAATGCAAATTTCTTTGGGGGCAGCCACTTTTCTTTTGATGTTTTCTATTTGCCGGAGACTGGTATACTGGTCGTTTTTTCCATGAAAGGAGAGCACGGGAACTTCAATTTTTGTCAATTCCTCCAGAATATTCCAGGATTGAAAAAACGGAGCCGTCCAGGTCTTGCTCCAGGCATAAAAGACCTCGTCGGTTTTCTCGCCGTGATATTTTGAAAGCGCATTTTTCAGTTTGCTTTCCGGCGTTTCATAGATTTTTATCACCTCTTCGATTGAGGGTGTTATCTTGGGTTCGTTGAATGAATTCGCTGAAAGCGTCACGATTTTCCTCAGGCCCCGGGGATGCCTGGATGCATGGATCAATCCCAGCGACCCCCCTTCGCTGTGTCCAATCACAAAATAAGAATCAAGTTTCAAGGCTTCTATGAGTTGTTGAAGCAACAATTCTTCTTTATGAATATAGTCGATCCCTCTTTTTTCGGTCAGCGGATCGGATTTTCCATATCCCAGCCGGTCGTATATCAATGCGGAAAAGCCGGTGGCTTCCACCAATCGCTCCGGAAAATCTTTCCACTGCCCAACGGACCCCAGCCCTTCATGGAGAAAGATGAGGACGGGTGAGCCGGACATCCTCTTGTTTTCCGGAGAAAGCTGTCGAACAAATAATCTGATCCCCGAAAGGGAAACCCATGTGTCATGAAAGATCATGTCAGTTGCTCCTGTCCTTGACAAACAAGATCAGGACGGCGGCGATGAACATGGAAATTCCTCCCAGGATCAGGGCATAAATGGCATCGCTATGGAAAAATTTATCCAGGAAGAAACCTAAAATGGCTGCCGCCACGATCTGCGGGATCACGATGAAATAGTTGAAAATACCCATGTAGATCCCCATCTTGTCGTGGGGAAGGGCATTGGTAAGTATGGCATAAGGAATGGCAAGGATGCTTGCCCAGGCCACGCCTACGCCCAGCATGGAAACCAAAAGCCAATACTGGTCTTTGATAAAATAAATTGACAAAAGTCCAAGGCCTCCCAGAATCAGAGATACCGAGTGGGTGATCTTCCGGTTGGTCAAGCGTGCCATCGGGGTCAATAGCCAGGCCACAACGGCAGCGAAGCCATTGTAAACGGCAAACAAGATGGAAACCCAGTCTGCGCCGTTGTTATAGGCCGCCGAAGCCGTGTCGGTGGAATGGAATACATATTGGGTGATGGCCGGGGTGGTGTAAATCCACATGGCGAAAAGGGCAAACCAACTGAAGAACTGGACAAAGGCCAGCTGCCACATGGTTTTCGGCATACCGAACATATCGTTCATGATCACCACCAGCGCGGCTTTATGATTCTTTTTCAACTGCAGGGCACCGGAAACAATCATCAGTACACCAAAGACCATAAAACCAAAGGACAGTACATACAGATCCTTGGTTAGGCTTGCGGAATAAAACCAGTAGGTGAGCAAGGAACCGGCCAACAGCCAGAGAAAACCGTTGACAAACTGCTTTTTTCCTTTCCTGGCAACGACTTCAGGATCGACTGTTTCCTCGACTTCCTTTTCCCTTACCGGTGCTTCATTGTAGGAAGCAAGTTCTTCCGGGGGATATTCTTTGGTGGTAAGAATGGTCCAAAGAACCGCCACGAAATACACAGCACCACCGATGTAGAAAGACCATCGTACCGAAGGGGGAATCACGCCTTCGGGGGCCGTATTACTGATATGAAGCCAGTTGGTCATCACCCAGGGCAATACGCTGGCGATCACCGCACCCGTACCGATAAAGAAACTCTGCATGGCAAAACCCTGAGTCCGCTGGTCGTCGGGGAGCATGTCGCCCACGAAGGCACGGAAAGGTTCCATGGAGATGTTGATAGAGGCATCCAGGATCCAGAGCATTCCCGCGGCCATCCACAACACCGAGGAGTGGGGCATGATCAGCAATGCCAAAGAGGCGAGCAAAGCTCCGGCCAGGAAATAAGGTCTCCTTCTGCCCAGGCGGTTCCAGGTATTGTCGCTGTAATGCCCGATGATCGGTTGCACCAGAAGGCCGGTTACCGGTGCGGCGACCCAGAGGATCGACAGGTTCCCGATGTCGGCGCCCAGGGTTTGAAAAATTCTGCTGACATTGGCATTTTGCAATGCGAAACCAAACTGGATCCCGAAAAACCCAACGCTCATGTTCCATATCTGCCAGAAGCTAAGATGCGGTTTTTTAGTCATTTCGTCCTACATTTTTTGAACGCCCGAAAATATGGCATTTTTCCTTAACAACCAAACAGTTTCGAGCTTTTGAGGCGGGTTTTTGTTTTTTTTAATTCATTATAAAAATAAAAGCCAGCAAAATTTGCTGGCTTTTACATCGCAACTAAACAAAAAACTATTTCGGGTTTTCACCGGTTGGTAAATGAAGGCCAAAAGTAACAAAATTTTCCGCTGGACGGGCGGGGTCATACAACAGAAAACGCATGGCGGGCGTCATCTTGCCGTGATTTCCCCGAAAATGCATCCGTCCCCCCATCATTGCGCGCGGTCCCCGGCCCATGGGCGGTCGGAAGTTTTTGTCATTCTTGTTTTGAAACATCACCTGACGGGCTCCTTCCTTCCATTTGGGAATGTAAGATCTGAGTGTCTCCAGGGAAGCATGTAGCGCTGTGAAGTGGTTCAGGACAATCTGATCCAGCAGGAGCCTGTTTTTTTCCATTTCCAAATGGATTGCCAGGCGGGTGGAATCTCCGATGCCGGTTTTTGCCGGTTCATTTTCCCGGTATTTCATCATCTGAGCACGCAGGCCGGCAAGGTTCTTCCTGATATTCTCGATGTCCTTCTTTTCGGAATTCTTCAGCACCTTGTCAAAGGCTTCTCTTTCTTTGCTGACTACAGGAAAAATATCTTTTTGCGCATAAGCCAGCAGGGTTTTTTTTACCTCAGGATTCATGGCATGCATCCGCAAGCCGGAATTCCGGCCCATGCGGGCACCCCACTCCATCCCGTAGCATTCGTAACATCCGCCGCGAAAGCTCCGGCCCATCTGATAGCCCCGGTTTCCGCCCCGGTAGGCAAAGTTACAATACATGCCTCCCATCATGGGACCGTTAAAGCTTCCTCGAGGCCCACCATTACCATATCCCATGCCGCGGCCGGCACCGGGGCGCATTCCGGGCCCCATCCCGGGTCTCATGCCCATGGGAAAAAGATTCCCATCGAACATCAAACCGAAAGCGGGATCACTTAGACGGTCCAGCATAAACGGAGTTCTTCCGTTGGCATTCATCCCACGGCCATATCCCATGGCATTCTTTTCGCGAAGGGTCTGAATGTCTTTTTGCCATTTCGATTTCATCGATTCAACGGCCTCCTGATAAGCTGCGGCGGCTTTTGGATGCGCATCGGCAATTTTCTTTACCTCGGCCAACAGATCGTGAACCGCTGCCCGGTTGTTTTGCATCACGGGCCCGTTAAAATTTCTGCCCATACCGGCACCCGGAGCCCCCATAGGTCCGGGTCTCAAATCTTTGAACTTTTCACGGATCTTGGTCAATTCCTCTTTTTCGGCCGGCGACAAGGCAGATATAAATTTACTTTGAGCCTGTTTCACCTCCGGCAGAACATTCTTTTGTATGTAATCCCTTACGGGAGATACTTGCTGCTGCTGAGGCGATTGCGTGTTCTGTGATTGCGCCATGACGACCTGGGTCCCGGCGAAGATCAGCACAAGGAGAAGCATTCCTAATTTTTTCATGATTTTAAATTTAATGTTTGCCTTTTTGACAAACCCCTGCCTGCAAATATTCCACCGTGATGATTTTTTTCGACCAATGAAGCCCCCGGGCTGACCAATGAAGGTTTCGGACCTACCGAACGGGGTATAAAAAAAAGACCCCGCCATGGGCGGGGTCTTGTCTTTTATGAAATCAAAAGTGATCAAATGCCAGCCACTTTTTCCAACATGTCGGTAGTCAGTGATTTCGGCCGTTCAATGGGATAACCCAAAGCGCGGTCCCAGGTGATGTTGGCAAGAACCCCCATGGCTCTGCCCACACCAAACAGCACGGTATAGAAATCATATTCACGCAGGCCGTAATACCATTGGATCACGCCCGATTGAGCATCAACATTCGGCCAAGGATTCTTGGCTTTGCCCTGTTCTCTCAGGATGTCGGGGACGACATCATACAAGCGGGAAACAAAAGCAAAGATCGGATCGTCGGGAAGATGTTTCAGGCAGAATTCACGTTGCGACATGTAACGCGGGTCGGTTTTGCGCAAAACAGCGTGACCGTATCCCGGAATAACCTGGCCGCTGTTCAGAGTATCCCAGACGAATTTTTTCATTTCTTCTTCCGAAGGAAGTTTGCCGTCCATCTTGGCCATCACGTCCTGGATCCATTTCAACACTTCCTGATTGGCCAGGCCATGCAACGGGCCGGCCAGACCATCGAGACCGGCAGAAAGTGAATAATATGCATCGGAAAGCGCGGAGGCCACCAGGTGGGTGGTATGCGCCGAGACATTGCCGGATTCGTGATCGGAGTGGATGATGAAATACATGCGGGCCACATCATCGTAAGGGGCCGGGATGCCCATCATGTGAGCGAAGTTTCCGCCCATATCCAGGTTGTCGTCAGCAGCAATGATGTCCCCGTTTTTGTATTTCAGACGGTAGATGAACGCGGCCACCACAGGAAGGCGGGCGATCAAATCGGTAGCATCTTCATACATGGGTTCCCATGCCGTCATTTTGTGAAATCCTTCTTCATAGAATTTGGCGAACTTCGATTCTTTCTGCATGGAAAGCACGGCAGCCGAGAACATGGTCATGGGATGCGTATCCCTGGGCATGGCCCGAAGGACGTCAAACACATATTGCGGGACTTTCTTTCTTTCCTTGAATTCTTCCACAACATCAAGCGTTTCCTGCAAGGTGGGTACTTCGCCTGTCAGGAGGTAATACCAGAAGCCTTCCACGTAGGGATAGTCTTTTCCCTTGGGTTTAGGCAGGGCGGCCATCACTTCGGGGATGGTTTTTCCGCGGAAACGGATTCCTTCAAAAGGGTCGAGATAGGAAATGTCGGTCACGAGGCCTTTTACCCCGCGCATACCGCCAATACACTGTTCAATCGTTACCTCTCCAACCTTGACCTCGCCGTATTCTTTCAAAAGACGAGCTGTCCTCGGCCGATGAGCTTCGATTTTTTCTCTTAATTTGTCTTTTAATGTTGCCATAATATTGTTATATATTTTTTGAAATTTTAAAGTGTTCTTTTTTAGATTTTTAAGACATTTATTCCCGTCCGTTTCCTCCCGATTTCATCAACAATTTCCCGACTTGCTACAAAAATATAACAAAAACCGGTCTGTTATTATTTAAACTAACAAGTACAATCTAAATTTTTACCAGTTCTAAATTAATCAGCAAGCGACTAGAGCACTCAGAATTAAAATCTTTAAGCAGAATCACACCCGGTTGGAATTACAAAACCCTATGGTTAATTCAATATTTTGCTGCATTTTTGCAAAATTAAGATGACTTAGAATGGAAGATTTTTTTGAATCAAGAGAAGTTTCTAATGCCCATCAAAATAAAAAATATCCTAAACACATGAAAAACAATTCATTTAAAATTAACTGGACCAAAGTGGATGAAGCGCCTGCCTTGGCAAGCTATTCTTTTTTACCGATTGCCCAAGCTTTTACAAAATCATCGAATGTTGACATTGTTACAAGCGATATTTCGCTGGCCGGCCGAATTCTTGCTAATTTCAGTGACTATCTGAAGGAAGATCAAAAAATCAATGACGACCTGGCCCTGTTTGGAGAAATGGTACTTCAGCCCGATGCGAACATCATTAAACTACCCAACATAAGCGCCTCTGTTCCCCAGCTGAAAGAAGCCATTCATGAATTACAATCCAAGGGTTATGCAGTACCCGACTATCCTGAAGAACCCAAAACGGCAGAAGAAAAGAAACTGGCCGACAGGTATTCCAATGTTTTGGGAAGTGCCGTGAATCCTGTTTTGCGTCAGGGCAACTCCGACCGCAGGGCCGCTGATTCGGTGAAGAAAAATGCACAAAAACATCCTCACAGACTGATGAAAGCCTATGCCAGCGATTGCAAAACGCATGTGGCTCACATGGATGCGGATGATTTTTACGGGAATGAAAAATCGGTGGTTACCGAAAAAGGAGTTGGTTTTAAGATTGAGCTGGTTGAACCCAATGGAAATAAAATCACATTAAAAGACAATTTAACATCAACTGACGGAGAGGTTTTAGACGGAACCTTCATGAACACCAAAGCGTTACGGGCTTTTTATGACCAACAGATAAAAGATACCAAAGAACAAAACCTTCTTTTTTCCTTGCATCTGAAAGCCACCATGATGAAGGTTTCAGACCCGGTTTTATTTGGTCACGCGGTGGATGTATTTTTTCGGGAAGTCTTTGAGAAATATTCAAAAGAACTGAAAAGTATTGGATTTAACCCCAATTTTGGATTGGGTGATCTGTACAAAAATCTGGAGAAATTGCCCGCGGAAAAAAGCGAAGAAATTAATAAAGCCATACAGGAAGCTTTCGAATCAAAGCCCCGTTTAGCCATGGTAGATTCAGCAAACGGGATCACCAACCTTCACGCACCCAACAAGGTGATTATTGATGCTTCCATGCCGGTAGTCATAAGAGATGGCGGTAAAATGTGGGGCGCCGACGATCGGCTGCATGAAACCAAAGCCGTGATCCCCGACAGATGCTACGCCACTTTTTACCAGGTTGTGATGGACGATTGCAAAGCGCATGGTCAGTTTGATCCTGCCACCATGGGTAGTGTTTCGAATGTCGGACTCATGGCCCAGAAAGCAGAAGAATACGGCTCTCACCCGACCACTTTTGAAATTCCTGCCGACGGTACCGTTCAGGTAGTAGACGAGAACGGGACGGTCTTGATGGAACATCCCGTAGAAAAAGGCGATGTCTGGAGGATGTCGAGAACCAAAGACATTCCCATCAGAGACTGGGTAAAACTGGCCGTAAGCCGTGCCAAAGCTACGGGATATCCCACCATTTTCTGGCTGGACAAAAACCGGGCTCACGATGCACAAATTATCAACAAGGTTGAAACCTATTTGAAAGACCACGACATTACCGGTCTGGAAATCAGCATACTGGCACCTGAAGAAGCGATGCTTGCTACTTTAAAAGAAGTAAGAAAAGGCAACAATGTCATTTCCGTTTCCGGTAATGTGATCAGAGATTATTTAACGGATCTTTTCCCGATCCTCGAACTGGGAACCAGCGCCCGGATGCTGTCGATTGTTCCACTCATTGCCGGAGGAGGTTTGTTTGAAACCGGAGCCGGCGGATCGGCCCCAAAACATGTACAACAGTTTTTGGAAGAAGGTCATTTAAGGTGGGACTCCCTGGGTGAATTCCTGGCATTAATGGTTTCACTTGAGTTTATGGGCAACAAATCCAACGACCCACGCCTGCTGGTCCTTTCCAAATCATTGGATAAGGCCATTGAAACCTATCTTGAAAATGAAAAATCACCTTCAAGGAAAGCAGGGGAACTGGATAACCGGGGCAGCCATTTTTATCTGGCCTTATATTGGGCTGCTGCTTTGGCTGAGCAAAATGATGACCGGGATCTGAAAGAACAGTTTACTGAAATTTCTAATCAATTATCCGGTGCGGAAACCACCATTGTCCACGAGATCATGGCTTCCGAAGGAAAGTCAACAGATGTTGGCGGGTATTATCTGCCCGACGACCAAATGGCCGACAAAGCCATGCGCCCCAGTGCTACACTGAACAAGATCATCGACGGCATGATTGCTTAAGCCATCGTAAAAGATTTTTAAAATCATTTTCATCCGACAATTGCCATTTGGATATTGAAAGATATCAAATGGCAATTGTCGTTTTAGAGAATTGATTTCATGGCCGGGAAAGCCAGGCCGTGCATTAACTTTTTACTGTCCGGAACGTACCTGTTCAGAAAAAGATAATCTTTCACCATAGCAGTTCCCCGTTTACCGACAAAACTCCCCCAGTCGCCGAATTTTTATTTCCGGCCGGAAGGGGATGGTCTATTTTTGCATCGTAAACAAAAAATTCATCATCATGGGAAATTCAAAGAAATTATACCGGTC
>JBJKPL010000184.1:0-28094 GCA_046706345.1 Candidatus Sulfidibacterium sp. | reverse complement strand
GTTTCATCCCCCCTTCCAGTTCCACCGCCAGCTGAATGGAAGGTTCCCGGTAAAAGACCCGGTAGCAGCTGTCACCGCACATCAGCTGATTGTATCTTTTTGTCAGCCGGATCAGCTCATTAAATCCAGGCTCCCTGATAGTTTCAATTTCACCATAAAGCGCCGGACAATCCCGAAAGTACACTTCCAAAAATCCAAACTGAGCCGTGGGTTCCTGGAGATAATCATTGCGGTTGACATGGTTGATCTTCCCGCCAAAAGGAATTTCAATGATCGTATCTTTGGAATAGCTCAACAGATAATGAAAACCTTTCTGGTCTCTGTAATAGAAAAGACTTTTGCGGCCTTTGACCAGGTATTCGGCAAACACGTGCTTTTTTTCTCCGCCGTTTTTTGCAAACCTCGAAACAAAGAAATCCCCGGAGTCAAATCGAAATCCGGCAATTTCGCCTGGATCATAGGTTTTGACAATATTCCGGTTGTTCTTAAAAACACACCGGCTGCTGTTTTGCAGATCATTCTGCTGACGGAGGCTCCCCCAAAGGGTATCTCCCTGTAAAGTAAGAATGTAACCTTTTCTGAATTCCGATTGGGCGCTCACGGAAACGGCCAGGAACGCCAGAAATATTATGAAGAGAATCTTTTTCATGCCTAACGATGATTGGTGAATACAGGCCATCGTATAACCTTACAGCCATTTCGAAATGCCTGAATCTGCAAACAGAAAATGCAGGCCCTCTGCCCTGCTTTCCTGCAAATGTCAGCAAAAAACCATTAACCTGTTCACGTCAGTGGATTTCCCCAATTTAAAAATATAATAAACTACGATTTACCGCCTGGTTTTTCCGGTCATCTTTGCTTACAACAGACTTCCCCACCGCCATTTGTGCTATCTTTGTAACAGCAAAAAAATAATTCATGGACTTAAACAGTTTTCAACAAGCCATCCTTGCCGGAATCCCGAACGAGCTGCCGTCGGTAAAACCCTATGATGAGGAAATCAATCACGCGCCGGTGCGAAAAGACCTTCTTTCCAAAGAAGAGAAAAAACTTGCGCTGAAAAATGCCCTTCGGTATTTTCCTGAAAAATTTCATGCCACGCTGGCTCCTGAATTTGCCGAAGAATTAAAGAAATACGGCCGGATTTACATGTACCGTTTCGGGCCTGATTACGAGATGTTTGCCCGACCCATCCTTGAATATCCGCACAAATCGTTGCAGGCCGCAGCCATCATGCTGATGATCCAGAACAACCTGAATCCCGAGGTGGCACAGCATCCCCACGAGTTGATTACTTACGGCGGCAACGGCTCTGTATTTATGAACTGGGCCCAGTATTTGCTCACCATGCAATACCTGGCTACCATGACCGACGAACAGACCCTGGTCATGTATTCGGGACATCCCATGGGATTGTATCCGTCGCACCGGGATGCCCCCCGGGTAGTGGTAACCAACGGAATGGTCATCCCAAATTATTCTTCCCAAAACGAATGGGAAAAATTTAATGCGCTGGGCGTGAGCCAGTATGGTCAAATGACCGCCGGTTCCTATATGTACATCGGACCGCAGGGCATCGTGCATGGTACCACCATTACCCTGATGAATGCCGCCCGGAAAGTGGCCCGCGAAGGCGAAGACACGTTCCAGGGGAAACTTTTTGTTTCCGCCGGTTTGGGCGGCATGTCGGGGGCCCAGCCGAAAGCCGGGGACATTGCCGGATTGATCTCCGTGGTAGCCGAAGTCAATCCCAAAGCCGCCATGAAACGCTATGAGCAGGGATGGGTGGATGAGATCTTCAACAACCTCAACCTATTGATCAAGCGCCTACGACAGGCCCTTGAAGACAAGGAAGTGCTTTCGATCGCTTATGTTGGCAATGTCGTCGACCTTTGGGAGAAGCTGTACGAAGAAAGGATCTTTGTCGACCTGGGTTCCGACCAGACCTCGCTGCACAATCCATGGGCAGGTGGATATTATCCTGCCGGGCTAAGCTTTGAAGAATCCAACAAAATGATGGTGGAAAGTCCGGATCTTTTCAAAGGAAAAGTTCAGGAATCCCTGCGAAGACAGGTTGCCGCCATCAACAAGCATACGCAAAAAGGCACCTATTTCTTCGATTATGGAAATGCCTTTTTGCTGGAAGCATCACGCGCCGGGGCGGACATCATGGCCGAAGACGGCATCAATTTCAAATATCCTTCCTATGTCCAGGATATCATGGGTCCGTTGTTTTTCGATTACGGTTTCGGACCCTTCCGTTGGGTTTGTACTTCCGGCGATCCGGATGATCTGGAAGTAACCGATCAGCTGGCAGCCCAGATACTGGAAGAGATCCGCAACGGATCGCCGGCAGAAATCCGAAATCAGATGACCGACAACATCCTCTGGATCAAAGGAGCCCGGAAGAACAAGCTGGTTGTGGGTTCGCAGGCCCGGATCCTCTATGCGGATGCCGAGGGACGGATCAAAATTGCAGCGGCTTTCAACGAGGCCATCGAGAATGGCCGGATCTCCGCACCGGTGGTGTTGGGTCGTGACCACCACGATGTTTCGGGAACAGATTCTCCCTTCCGGGAGACTTCCAACATTTACGACGGTTCAAAATTTGCCGCCGATATGGCCATACAAAATGTGATCGGCGACTCCTTCCGCGGGGCCAC
The DNA here is from genome assembly GCA_046706345.1 of Candidatus Sulfidibacterium sp. GTDB lineage: Bacteria > Bacteroidota > Bacteroidia > Bacteroidales > F082 > Sulfidibacterium. Next base: position 25,431 of record JBJKPL010000184.1, on the reverse strand, counting down.
CTGGGTTTCGATCCACAACGGTGGCGGCGTGGGCTGGGGCGAAGTCATCAACGGCGGTTTCGGTATGTTGCTCGACGGAAGCATTGACGCGGAACGCAGACTCAAATCCATGCTTTACTGGGATGTGAACAACGGGATCGGGCGCCGAAGCTGGGCCAGAAACCAGGGCGCCGTGCAGGCTGCCAAAAGGGCCATGGCCCAAAATCCCGAACTCAGAATCACCCTGCCCCATCTGACAGATGATACGCTGATCAATTCCCTATTTTAACACCCTAGAATTTCAGGACATAAATAAAAAACCCCTGATTTGAATCAGGGGTTTTTTATTTATGTAAAATCTGTCTGTTGTGCGGTAGTGTCCCGGATCTTCAATAAAATTCACCAACGCTTTCACAAATTGTTCGTTCAGCGGCAGGTCGGGCTGATTATAGGTTTGAATATTTTTTGTGCGGTCCGTGGGGGCATTTTTCAGAATGTGATTCATCCCTTTTATGATGACCAGTTTGGCGTTGGGATCGGCTTTGGCAAGATTCCTGGCATCCTCCAGTCCCACCTGAATGTCCGTGGTCCCCTGAACGATCAGGACCGGAATGCGAAGTTTTTGGATCTCGGTCTGCGGATTATAATGAAACCAGGAGATCAGATAGGGTTGCACGCTGGGCCGGAATAAAGCATACAACATCTTTGGAACGCTGTCTACGGTTTTTCCCAACGCCAGCGAATCCAGGATCGGGTAACACAGTTGCATAATGTAAGGCGGCTGGGCTTTCAGCTGATCGTGAATCACCACGTTGGCCGGTTCGCCGGCGCCTTCGAGTGAAACAAACTTATTTACATCCTTATTTTGTGCCGCAATCATCCCGATCAGGGACCCTTCGCTATGGCCGACCACAATAATGGAACTGAACATTTTCTTCTTTTTCAAAAATTCCACCCATCCGATGGCGTCGTCCACATAATTCCCAAATCTTAAATTGATCTCTGAAGGCCCTGCAGCTTTGCTTTCACCGATGCCTCTTTTATCATACCGCAAGGATGCAATCCCATGAGCATACAAGGAGTCGGCGATCATTTTCAGTGCATTGTTTTGCGTCATGGCACTGTTGCCATTGCGATCCGTGGGTCCGGAACCAGCGATCAGCAATGCCACAGGAACTTGGGTGTCTGTTTTGGGCACCAATAAGGTGCCCTCAATGTTACCGGTTTTGGTTTGTAAGCTTACCGGCTGTCCGGTTTGCCCGTAAGAGGCAAAAAACATCAGCGACAGCGCACAGGACAAAATAATTTTTGTTTTCATCAGATTCAAATTACTGTTATTCTTTGGTTTTCGATGCCTGACCGTTTGATTTGGTACGACCTGCATCTTTTAATGCATGGTGAATGATCCATTCTATCTGGCCGTTGACACTGCGAAAATCATCTGCCGCCCATTTTTCGAGCGCCTCCCAGGTTTCCGGTGTCAGCCGTAAAGCAAATGCTTTTTTCTTAGACATTGGCGATACCTCCTTCAGTCATTAACTTTTTCATGGCACGTCTCACGCCTTCAGGTTCCCGCGTTCCGATCAGAATATTGGCGCCCGTGGTGAGATACAGCTGCAGCCCTTCTTTCCCGCTTACGGTAAAGGCAACCCCGGAACGCTTTTTCGAGAACAAGCTCTGACTTCTTTTTCGGTATCCCCAACCGCCGTATTCCCAAAAGGCTTTGTACTTTCTGATTTCGTATCGCTGGATCTCGTCACGGGATACCGCATTCTGCCCCAATTTAAAGGTCCTTCTTCCCAGAAAATTCACCCGAATGGATGAAAACATCACTTTGGCAATGAATTTCTGATTGGTTTTCATCGTAAAGCCAAACTGAATGCCTTTTTCATTGATGAGCGTTATCAACCGGATCCTGCTTACCACAAACAGGACCACCATCATCGCGATCAAGGGTAGAAAAACAGCAAGAGCATAAGGATCATGAGGTCCCGAATAATTACCCAAGGGCTTTTCCAGCGTATCCTGTTGGTACCATCCCCAGATGCTGATCCCACTGACCACCAGAAAGGTCACCCCCAGGATCCAAATCACCGGACTGTTGCCCAGGCTTTGCTCCTCCTTGAAATAGATCTTCACCGTACTGTTTTTTTCTCCCATCACGCAGGTTTAAAAAAGTTTAAAATTCTCTTGCAGAACACATCAGCAAACCCTGGCCCTTCAGGCCAAAGTTTACTGATTCTTAACGCTACCTTTCTGTTTGATCAGTACAAGGTGCCTGTATTCAAAACGGGCGAAACATCTTTGTCAGCCGTTAAGACAACCATCAGGTTACTGACCATGGCAGCTTTCCGTTCTTCGTCCAGCTCGATGATCTCTTTTTGCGAAAGCTCTGTGAGGGCCATTTCCACCATACTGACGGCACCCTCTACAATCTTTCTTCTGGCCGAAATGATGGCCGACGCCTGCTGGCGTTTGAGCATGGAACCTGCAATTTCCTGTGCATAAGCCAGATAATTGATGCGGGCTTCCACAACCTTAATGCCGGCAATGGCCAGGCGGTCGGTGATCTCATTTTCCAGCATCTGATTGACTTCTTCACTGCTACTGCGCAGCGTCAGGTGGGCATTTTCGTCCTCCAGGTTGTCATAGGGATACTGGCCGGCCAGCTTCCGGATGGCAGCTTCATTCTGGATGTCCACAAAAACCTTGTAATCGTCCACATCAAAAGAAGCCTTGTAGGTGTCTTCCACTTTCCAGACCATCACTACACCAATCATCACCGGATTTCCCAGTTTGTCGTTGACTTTGATGGGCTCGCTGTCCAGATTCCGGGCACGGAGGGAGATGTTTTTCTTTACCATGAAGGGATTTACCCACCAGAAACCATTTTTTTTAACCGTTCCTTTGTATGCGCCAAAAAGAACCAGCACTTTCGATTCATTGGGATTGACCACCATGAAACCCGGAAGGCCAAAAAACGCCGGGATCAGGAACACAATGGTCCAGACAGCCTGATAAGCTGCCAGTTGCCAGACCGTAAATCCGATCAACAAAAGTTCGATCAGCAACATAAGGTATCCTGATACAGCGGACACGCTTTTTTCATTTGTCATTTTCATAATCTTAAAGTTTAGAATGATATCACAAAGATATCATTTTAATTTATAAAAAAGCAAATTTTTCTTATGATTTTTTGATCAAAAAACTGTAACTGAATGAAAATAAGCGACAACTAATTTTCTGAGGCGGAAGGGAAAGCATAATTTAGCATGAGCGTACTCACGAAAGCATTGCGGTAAATCCCGCCCGGATGAACGACATATTGCAAATCCGGCTTTAGGTTGATGGTTTTATTAAGGGAAAACTGGTAATAGGCTTCCAGATTCAGTTCAAATTTCTGCGGGACACGGAGTCCGGAGCTGATGTCTGTGTACTGGAGACTGAAACCCGTTTCATCCTCCGGCCTGGTGCGGAAAGGTGCGGTCAGTACCATTCCGCCACCATAATGCCGATAAATAGCCGAAACTCTGGAATCCGTCAATCCATATACCAGAAACATTTTTAATACTTCTGGATCATTTTTACGGAGAGATTTCCATAAGGTCTGATCATAGATCACATACATTCCTGCGAGTCCATGCTGATAGCGACCCAAAAGATCCTGAAAATATCCGTTATGCCTCCAGAAACCGATTTTAACATTTCCGTCTTTCAGCCAAGAAGCCAAATGGTTCCAGTTGAGCCCGGATTCGACCATAAATAACTGGCCGTGCAAACTCAACTGGGCGGCGGCGGGGTGCCCTGAAAAATTCAGGAAATGGGTACTTTGATTGGCCTCGTAAAGCGCAAAGTCGAAGAAAAACAGACGGTTTGGATTGAAGAAAAGAGTGATGCCCGGCATGGGATCTGGAAATGTGGGGAACACCGGAAACGCCGGGGTAACCTGTGTCGGGCTGTTGATGAAATCGAGTCCATTGTCAATCACACTGAATTCCGTATTGGCATCCACCTTGCCCGCTTTGATCCGTAATTTGTTGCTGAACAGGATTTGCTGATACCAGATCTCCAACGTTTCGAAAAAGGGATCTGCGTTGTTTTTATCAAAAACCTGGAGATCGCCCACCAGTTTGGCGGTAGGATTATCGCCGCCATGATATTCAAAATCGACGTAAAAAGTACCTCTTTTCAAGCCCATCAGTTTCTCAAGATCCAGGTTCATGCTGGCATCCAGCAACGCCGCAAATGCCGAACCTGTCCTGATCCCCCCTGTGAAGTTTTCGTAGGCCTCGAGCGAACCGGTGGTCCCCAAAGTGATCCCCCGGTCTTTCCATGATTTTTTCTGCCGGGTTGACGGCATATCCTTCAGGATTTCTGTGCTTCGGCCCTGAGGGCCATAAAGGGAGACCGGTTGCTGCGCCGACAAGGGAAATGTCCCAAGCGTTCCCATCAGGAAGATTGTGAAAGGCAAAAGAGAATATAAATTCATTTTCATGAAATACGAGCCCGTTTTCAGCTTATGTGCAGATTTTTAAACAAGCACAAATTTAAGCATTTCTCTACCAAAATAGAATGGCAGGATAGAAAACCGGCCGGCCGTTGAGTTCATTCGGTTTCGTGGATACACCGGGAATGTTCCGGTTCTTTGTCAGGATCCGCCTCGCAGACCCTCCATTTCACGACCAAAATTTGCTTTCCCTGAATGTTATTTCAAATCCAGGGCCCGGATCAACTGTTCGGTATTCACAACACGGGCAAATTCGTCGTTCAGGCTGGCCAGTGCCGTCTCGTGGATCAGTTCGGCAGAAAACAGCTGTCCCTCCGTACCTTTTTTGTCAAAGGTAGCGGTGGCATCAGCCACGACGAAGGTATCAAAGCCAAAATTGCCGGCCATGCGTACCGTGGTCGACACGCAATGGTCGGTGGTCATTCCGGCGATCACCACCAAAGTGATGCCTGCTATTTCCAGCCGTTGCTTCAGATCAGTACCGATAAAAGCGCTGTTGACCTTTTTCCTGATGACGGGCTCTCCTTCCATCGGTTTCACCGGATCCTGAAAATCATTGCCGGGTTGGCCTTCGGCCAATGGGGAATCCGGGTGGATCGAACAATGTTTGACATGAAAAACAGGCCAGGCGTTTTTCCGCCAAAACTGCAACAGTAAGGCAGCCTGAGCTTCCGCTTTGGGGTTGTTTCTGTGGCCGCCCCAATAGGCGACATCCTGAAATCCTTTCTGGATGTCAATCAGGATCAACGCAGGGATCTTATTTTTTTCAGTGCCCACCTGTTAAAAGTTTAAATTTTAAAAGCCAGTTTAATTCCTGAAATGGCCATATCCGTTCCGATGATGGCCAGGATCAGTCCCATAATCTTGCCGACAACGGTAATGAGGTTCTGCCCCAGTTTTTCCATAATCTTTTCACTCAGAGAAAAGGCAACATAGGTCAGATAGATCATGAGGGCAAAGATCGCCACCACGATGGCAATGTGGATGTAGCTGCCTTTGGTCACATCGTTCATGGCCGTAACAATAGTTCCGGGGCCCGCCAGGATGGGTATTGCCAGCGGCGAAATGGCCACACCGTCGTCGGGTTCCACCTCTTCCTGATGATGGATCTTGGATTTCTTGGACTGCAGCATCTCAAATCCCACATAAAACAACAGGATCCCGCCGGTGATCTTGAAAGCCGGAATGGTAATCCCGAAAAGTTGAAAAAGGTATTTCCCGAGGATCACAAAAAATACCACGATGACAAAAGCCGTAATACAGGAAGTTTTCGCAATCTTTTTTTGGGTGATCCGGTCTCTGTCACCCACAAGCCCCAGAAAGACAGGCGTATTGGCAATGGGGTTCATGATGGCAAAGAATCCGGTAAAAACCGTTAAAGCATAGGTAAGGAGTCCTGATGTCATTTTTTCTGATTTAGAATGATCTTCTCTGGCCACATCCGGAAAAAGTTTCCGCTTTCCGGATTGCCCGGAGAAAACAAACGTACAAAAAATCAGTTCACCTCTGAAGTTTAAAGGTTGCCGGTCCGGGGTCAGAAAAGGAAAGGGAGGAGTGCTTTTGTTTTTTTCTTGTAATCAAGATATTCCTGGCCGAACTCTGCAATCAACACCTTTTCCTCAATGCGGATCCGATATCCAAATGCAAATAAAATGGCGGCGGTAATAAAAACCAGGGCGATCCAGTTGTTGAGTGACACTCCGAAGCCCACAAACGCCAGCAGCGACATCGCATACGACGGGTGCCTCAGGTATTTATAAAAGCCATTGGTTTTCAACCGGTGTCCATGCTTTATTGTCACCTGCACGGTAAAGAACTTCCCCAGCGAGATCACCACCCAGAGCCTGAGGAGTACGCCAGTCCAGATCAGCGCCAGCCCGAAATACGGAACCCAGGCGGCATTGGAAATCAGGGCCGGAAAATTCACGGTAAGGTTGATGGAAATTAAGATCCCGGCAAGGATCACCACCCAAATCAACAACAGGGAACCTTTATCGGTGATTTTTCCGGTACTGTTTTTGGCGCGAAACGCCACATTGTAGAAGATTTCAGACAAAAACCAGACAATGTAAGACACGGTAAAGAACAGGTTCATGATTTCAACTTTTGAGATAAATAAAAGAGACGCTTAATTCCATTTCAAATATACATTTTTCATGATTTATCCCAATAAATATCAACGTGTTAATACACTCTGAATTCTTTTAAACCCCTTTTTTTAAGACTGGCAATTTCAGGCAAACCGACTGTTTCCGATGCCGGCGTGTTGATTTAACGTTTTTTTAAAACTTGGTTTCGCACACTGACAGGCTATTCTTTAGGGAATATTTTGGGCCGAAGGTGACAAAATTTCCGGCATACACGATGAAATATGGACTGGCACGATTTTTAAGCGCCTTTTGATATTAATTTTCTGATTAACTTTGCGCCCTCTTACTTTTTTACACAAAAGCAGATGAATAAAAATTCCACGATCGGTTTTCTGTTGATTGGAGCCATATTTGTTACCTGGATGATCTGGATGACCCCTTCGAAAGAAGAGATCGCCAAACAAAAGCGAGCCCAGGATTCCCTGGCCATGATTCAGCAGGTTCAGGATTCCCTCAACAAGATCAAGGCAGCCGCACAGGCAACGACCGCTTCAAAGGCCTTACCACAGCAATCTGCCAAAAGCCAGACCGCCGTTGAACCAAAAAACACACAGCCTACCGGAGTTTTCGCTTCCAGTGCCAGTGGGAAACAACAATACTACACACTGCAAACAGACCTTGCCATTTACAAGATCAGCAAAAAAGGGGGGTTCATTTCTTCGGTGGAATTGAAAAAATATAAAACCTGGGATAAAAAACCGTTGTATCTCTTCGATACCACGACAAGTAACTTCGGCCTGTCTTTTTTCTCGAACAACCAGCTGGTAAAAACCAGTGATCTTTACTTCGAGCCGGTTCAAAGCGATTCCAGCCAAAACCGTTATGATGTCAGCGGAAAAAACACCCTCACTTTCCGTTTGAGGTTGTACGCAAAGCCCAAAAGCGAAAGAGGTTCCGATCCGAGTTACATCGAATATGTCTATACCCTTACCGGGGATAATTACATGCTGGGATTCAAGATCAACCTGCATAAGATGCAGGGGATTATCCCCACCAACATGAATTATATCGACCTGAAATGGTATGCGGACATGTTACAGGAAGAAAAGAACATCGACCGATTCAGCGGCTCGACCGTTTATTATAAATACCTGCATGAAAGTGTGGAGCACCTGGCCGAGAAGAAAGATGAGAAGAAAGAGATCAAGACCAAGCTCCGTTGGGTGTCCTTTAAGCAACGCTTTTTTACCAGCACACTGATCGCCGACAACTACTTCAACGACGGGGTGATCGATGTGCGCAAAGAAAAACAGGCAGAAACGGGGATCAAGGATTATCTGAAGACCATGTCGGCAGATGTCACCATCCCTTACAACGCCATGGATCCACAGCCCATCAATCTGAGATTGTATTTCGGCCCCAATAAATTCTACACCTTAAAATCCTATGGATTGAAGCTGGAAAGGCAAATTCCCATCGGCTGGGGATTTTTCCTGCTGGCCTGGATCAACGAATATGCCGTCATTCCGGTATTTGACTGGCTGGGAGGTTTTGGCTGGAATTACGGTATTGTGATCCTGGTGCTGACCATCCTGCTGAAGCTGGTGCTTTTCCCCATCGCCTCCAAGACTTATAAGTCGTCGGCCAAGATGCGGGTACTGAAACCGGAAGTGGATGCCATCAACGCCAAGTTCCCGAAAAAGGAAGATTCCATGAAAAAGCAGCAGGCCGTCATGGAACTATACCGGAAAGCGGGAGCCAATCCGGCGTCGGGGTGTATACCCATGCTGTTGCAGATGCCGATTCTGTTTGCCATGTTCGAGTTTTTCCCGTCGGCCATCCAGCTGCGGCAACAACCGTTCCTCTGGGCACACGACCTGTCTTCCTATGATTCCATCCTGCACTTGCCCTGGAACATCCCTTTCTATGGCGACCACGTGAGTCTTTTTACCCTGCTGATGACGGTTTCCACCGTGATGTATACCTATCTTAACAACCAAATGATGGGTTCACAGACACAAGGCATGCCGGGGATGAAAACCATGATGTACATCATGCCGATCATGTTCATGGGCATCTTTAATGACTATGCCTCCGGCCTGAGTTATTATTATTTCCTCGCCAATATTATTACCTTCCTCCAGATGTACATCTTCCAGAAGACCATCGACGAAGACAAGGTGCGGAAACAAATTGAAATGAACAAGAAAAAGCCGAAGAAGAAATCGGCATTCCAAAAACGACTCGAGGAAGCGCAGAAACAGGCAAAAAGATAGGTTTCTGTAAAAACGACCCTGTAACGGGGCCTTTCCGGGACGGCGAACCTGAATATTATTTTCGGGACCCGATGTTGCCGGCAGGTTCTGGAGGCGCTTCCGCTAAATGAACACAGACTGATGGAAGTAAGTATGTACGATAAAATCGGCGAACAACATATTCGTAAGCTGATCCACGATTTTTATGCAGGAATAAGGAAAGATCCGGTGCTTTCGCCGCTCTATCAGGGCGATTTTGACGGCGCCCAGGAACGCCTGACCTTATTTATGATCCAATACCTCGGCGGTCCCCAGACTTATTCCGAACAACGGGGACATCCGGCCCTCAGAAGACGGCATGTGCAATTTCCCGTCCAGGACGACACCATTGCCCATTGGCTGGGAAACATGAAAAACGCCCTGGAACAGTCAACAATGGATCCCGAACACAAGGATTTTTTGTGGGATTATTTTCAAAATGCCGCTGAATTCCTGAGAAACCGGTAGCAGTCCGATTGCTCTTTTGGGAAGACAGGTTCCTTTTTTAGTAAGATTTATTGCCAACGTAATGCGCCAGTGTACGGGAACTGATGTAACTCACAAATTCTTGGGTCATCTTGACGGTGATGTCATCGAAGATGCAACCTTCGAAGGGACAAAAAGACCTGTTAACAGGACAGGTTGTCACTTCAATTTTTCCTTCGACAGACTCATAAATATCCTTGAGCGTAATATTTTCAGGCTTCTTAGCCAGAAAAAAACCACCGGCAGGTCCCCTGGTAGAATTCAGATATCCATCCTTGACCAGTTTTTGCATGATTTTGGAGGTGTGGTATTTCGAGCTGCCGGTTTTGGCAGCCAGGTCATTCACATTGGTTGTACCCTTTGAATCGTTCTTGGCAATGATCACCATGGAATGCAATGCAATGGAAGCACCTTCCGTCAGATTAAAAATATGGGACATGGTTAATAAAGTATTTAAGTGTCAAAATTAAAGAATTCCATGAAAATGTGCGCTAGGCCTGAATAAAAAGCGCTTATTTATTTCGTTTATAAACAAACTCTGATTTTGGAGAAAACGAGGATTTATAATTAAATTTATTGTTTAAATTTCACAATTATGATTGCAATCTTTCCGGTCATCAAACAGACGTTGCTGATCACCTTGTTCGTGATGTCGATGATGCTCATCATTGAGTATTTGAATGTGTTGACCAAAGGATTATGGAGCAAGGGGATCAAAAGAAGCAAATTTCAGCAAGTGCTGCTGGGGTCTTTTCTGGGGGTGATCCCTGGTTGTCTGGGCGCCTATACCGCCGTTTCGCTTTACATTCACGAGATCATCGGCACCGGCGGACTGGTGGCTACTATGATCGCCACCTCCGGCGACGAAGCCTTTGCCATGTTTTCATTGTTTCCTGGAAAAGCCTTGTTGCTGAACCTGATCATTTTTATCATCGCCGTGGCCTCGGGATTGGTTGTGGATCGCTTTTTTAGAAAAAACCTGCTGGGCAAACACCATAAAAACCACATGCACATCCACGAGGTTCCCGAATGCACGGGCTTCAACCTGAAAACCTCATGGAATCAGGTAACCCATATGCGCCCGACCCGGGCCCTGATGCTGGTAAGCATCCTATTTTTCGTGACCTTTATCTTTCTCGATCAGTATATTTCCGGAGGCGGGCTGTACCAGCTGATCCATCTGGGTCAGAAAGGAGCCGGTGACGGATCCGATCCGCTTTGGATCAAGGTGACTTTCCTGATCGTGATCTCACTTTCCACCCTGGTGATCCTGATCGTCAACGACCACTTTCTGGAAAAGCATCTCTGGGGTCATATCATCAAAAAACACTTCTCCAAGATCTTCCTGTGGACCTTCTTCACTCTGGTGGCCATTGCCTTTTTGATGAAATATTTCGACCTGAGCCAGCTCATCCATGAAAACCTGATCCTTGTGCTGATCGCCGCAGTTCTGATCGGGATCATCCCGGAATCGGGCCCGCATCTGATCTTTGTGCTACTGTTCGCCAACGGCACCCTGCCGTTCAGCATTCTGCTGGCCAGCTCCATTGTTCAGGACGGGCATGGCAGCCTTCCGTTGCTGGCAGAATCGCGCCGTGCTTTCATTGTGGTAAAACTCCTGAACATGGCCGTCGGGCTCTTGATCGGACTGGCAGGACTTGCCCTGGGCATTTAAAATGCTTACTTTTGTTTACTGTGTTTTTCTTGTTGTTGCACTTTAAACAAATGCCATGAAAACCATTCTTATTCCGGTAGATTTCTCCGAAGGAAGCTTGAATTCCTGCAAATATGCCTTTGATTTTCTGGGCCGGGAAGAAGCGACCGTGCATCTTTTTCACATTTACAACGACCAGGTGCTGATCCCCGATTCCGGATTTACCGGTGGCGGCATGGACACGGAAACCTTCTTCAACAGTGACATTCTGGTGGCACTGAAAGAACAAGCCGAAAATCAACTGGAAGGTCTGGAGCAGGAACTCAACGGCATCATCCAAAAGAACAACCAACGGATCCAGCTGAAGCACACCCTGATGGGCGGTGACCCGCAATGGGAAATAACCGAAACCATCGCGGAGCTGCATCCTGACATGGTCATCATGGGCACCCAGGGCAATGGAAAAAAGGGATTTCTCGAAGGCCGGATGGCGGCGCGGATCATGAACAAATCCTCCGTTCCCGTGCTGGCCGTGCCGAATGATTTCAACCAGTTTCGCATCACCAGTGTGCTTTACACCACCAGCTTCAAGCCGCTGGATGTGGATTCCCTGAAGCTGCTTTTTAGGATCCTCGGGGACGGACCGGCAAAGATCCACGTGGTTCATTTCATGAAAGAAAAGGAAATCCAGACCGCAACCGCCATGATGGAAATGCTGGAACAGGCCTTCAAAAAGGAGATCCAAAAACAAAGGATGGATTTTTACAGCATTCAAACCGAAAACGAAAAAGAATCCCTGATGGATTTCACAGAGCAGAACGAAGTGGATCTTGTTGCGTTTTTACCGGGTAAAAAACACCTGATCAAAGACTTCTTTTCATCGCATAAACTGCACAAGAAAGATCTTTTTAATCTCGAATTGCCGTTGCTGGCCATTCATTTATAACCTATTAATTTTCTTTTTTTTATGAACAGAATCAATTTGTCGCCTTCCCTGGAGGTATCCCGTTTTGTTGCCGGATTCTGGCGCCTGACCGAATGGAACATGGCTACGCGGGAAATATTAAATTATATGGAAGCCCTGGTGGATAGCGGAATTACCACTTTCGACCATGCAGACATTTACGGTCGCGGGCAGTGTGAAACTCTTTTCGGGGAAGCCCTACAGTTAAACCCCGGCTTACGCCGGAAAATGCAGCTGGTCACCAAATGCGGGATCATCCAGAAATTTGACGGCAATTCCAAAAAGAAATTCCAATATTACGATACCAGCTATCGGCATATAATTGAAAGTGCGGAACGTTCGCTGAAAAACCTCCGTACCGACTACATCGACCTGTTGCTCATACACCGTTCCGATCCCTTGATGGATCCGCGGGAAACCGCACGGGCATTTCGTGACCTGCAAGCTTCCGGAAAGGTACTGCATTTCGGGGTTTCCAATTTCAGCATCGCGGATTTTGAAATGCTGAACCACCATTTCGACCACCAGCTGGTCACCAACCAGGTGGAGCTCTCCCCTTATGACCTGGAACATTTTGAAAACGGGAATATGGCGTTCTTTTTAAAAGAAAACATCCATCCCATGGCCTGGTCTCCGCTGGCAGGTGGAAAGCTCATCCATCCCGATGACGAAGTCACCCGGAGGATCCACAGGAAATTATCGGAAATGAGTGAGGAACTTCAGATCGAATCGGTGGACATTCTCGTTTTTGCCTGGCTGTTGCGTCATCCTGCCGGGATCCTGCCGATCCTGGGAACCGGTAAGATCGAAAGAGCCCGTCAGGCTTTAAAAGCATTGGAGATCACCTTGTCCACCGAAGACTGGTTCAGGATCTATGAAGCCGGTCTGGGACATTCCGTGCCCTAAGGGATTAAGGTTTATTTCTTTTCTAACGCGGTTTGATAGATTTTCAGGATATCCCTGCCAACGGCATCCTTTGAGAATTTCCGGTGTGCCGTCTCCCGGAGAGCCACGGTATCGAATGTAAGTTTTTCATCCAGAAAATCGTTCAGGGCCTTCTTCAGGCCTTGTTCATCACCTTTCTGAACCAGGAAACCTTTGTTATCCCGGACCATCTCGGCAATGCCGCCGACCTCCGTGGAAAAGACCGGTATCCCCAGCGCAAAACTTTCGTTGATGACCACCGGCATGTTTTCGTAGTTGCTGAAAAGCACCAATGCCCCGGCCCGGGCCATGGCTTCCGCCAGCGGTTTACCTTCCAACAGGCCAGTGAATTCAAGGTTTTGTTCAGGGATCTTCAACCGGATAGCTTCGGTTTTCATCCTTTCCAGATCCTCACCCTCGCCGATCAGGGTGAAATGGAAATCATGGCGTGTCGCGGCCAGGTCACGGATCACGCGAAGCAGTCCGCTGACGTTTTTCTGGTCGTCGGTAAAGCAACTGACATGGACCAATTCTTTGATTTCCCTGTTCTTCGAAGGCGGAATCACATCAAAAAATACAGGATCCACCACGTTGGAGATCACGCGATAATCCGGGTTTTTCAGTCCGTGCTGCTGCATGGCGCGAATCAGGTCCTGCGAAACCGCCGTCACCACGGCGGCATGTTTCACCACCAGGCGGGTAAGCCACTTTCGGAAAGATCCCCGGAAGCGCTGGGTCAGGTTCAGATAACGCGTCCAGTGTTCGGTGATCACATACGGAGTGCCGTATTTCCACTTCAGGTACAACGCCACGGCACCCAACCGGGTAAGCACATGGACATGCACCAGGTCGAAATTCAATACAGAGCCGGAGACTGCCTGGATTCCAAGCTCAACGGCTTTCAGAAACCGCCAGGTTTTCACCAGCTGACGCCAGCCCGGGATCCGTGTCCGGGGTTCACGGTAATAAACATGGGCCGCACGAACGCCATTCTTTTCCTCAACCTCCGTTTCGTAAGTCTGATCCCGTTCATTTTGGGGGACACACTGCGCATAGACCGCACTTACCTCAGCATACAAGGCGGCCGCTTCGGCATGGCGCTGAATGAAAAGACCCGGCATGGGATCATAGCGGTTGGGATACCAGCGGCAAAGGTTGAGAATTTTCAGACGTGGGGTCGTAAAGGGCATTATGGCAAAATTTCATCCACAAAGGTAATGGCATTTTTCAAACGTGCCTCTCCCAGCCCCTTCACAATTTTAAACGGTAAGCCCTTTTCTTCCAGGGCCTTTTGGTATAAATCAAACAATATGTCCCGGTCGTTGGGATTTTCCCTCAACGGGTCAGCTTCCCAGGGAATGTCGGGGAAACACAGCAGGTAGAGGTCATAAACATGGTCATGAAAACGGTCTTCGATCCAGGCGGGACAACGGTGGTAAACCACTTCGCACCAGATCTTTGTCACCAGAAGATCCGTATCACAGAAAAGCAAATGTTCACACTGCCGAGCCATGGCATTTTCCCGTTCGAGTTGTCCCTTCGCGATGCGGACGACGTCCTCAATTCCGTAGCCGGCGCCATGAATTTCGAGGTATTCACGGGAATATTCCTCCACGAAACGGGTCCTGTAATGATCGGCGAGTTGCCGACTCAGCCAGGTCTTCCCGCTCGATTCCGGCCCGGAGATGGATATCCTTTTAAGCATAGAGTTTTTCGTTGGCCAGTCTTCTCCATTCCAGGTAACCGAACACCGCCAACACCAAAAACACAAAATACTGAAAACTTGTAAATACGAGTCCTTTATACAAATACAACGGCACAGAAACCACGTCGGTGAGGATCCAGAAGATCCAGTTTTCCACTTTTTTGATGGCCATCAGCCACATCCCCACGATGGCCACAGCTGTGGTGAAAGTATCGGTATAGGGTACAAAGGTCGACCAGTAAACCAAATCGTTGGCCTTGAAGATCCGAAGCAGGATCTGAATGATCACCAGCGAGATCAGGAACACCACAATGCTGATGATCCAGGTCTTCCGCCCGGAATAAGTCACGGGCAGTTCTTCCTTATTTTCGTCTTTTCTCGACCATATGATCCAGCCGTAAACGCTGAAAACAAAATAATAGGCGTTGATCCCCATATCGGCATACAGCTGCGCTTTGAAACAGATAAAGACGTACAGCAACACGCTGACAATACCGGTGGGATAGGTTAAAATATTGGCCTTCTTGGCGTACCAGACACTGGCCAGGCCGAGGCTTGCCGCAACGATCTCGATCCATGAAGAATTCAGGATCTCCTGCAGCAACAAATGGAAAAAATTATGGAACATAGGCTTTATTCCTTCACAACGTGGTCAAGATCAGCATTAATTATCTTCAGCACAAACACCGAATGCGGCAGTTCAAACGCCTGATGGATCTCTTCGGTGATGGCTTGCATCACATCAAAATATTCCCCAAAAACCTGCGTACTCATGCCGTTGGTCCGGGCCACAATATTTTCATGTTGGTTCAGCCGGTCGATAAACCGCTTGATCGGCGGAACAAATTCTTCTTTCAGTGGATAGTAGCTTATGTCAACTGAAGTCTTCATCGCTTTAAATTTTCGCAAAAGTAAGTTTATTTTAATTTTTCAGCAGATTCTCGCTGCGATTTTAAGCTTTTTTGCAAAGACCGGTTTTTTCATCCCTGCCGGGATTTAGCAACTTTTTCCGCGTTTCCCGGCCCGTGGATGAAAGGGATTTTTCGCCTAACTTTGTATCTTAAATTTTTGAAAATGAACAGGACTTATTTAATAACTGCCGGGCTTTCAGGGCTGATCACCGTGATCCTGGGTGCCGTCGGCAGTCACGTGCTCAGGCCCCACCTGGCACCGGAAGAAATGTATGCTTTCAACGTGGCGATCCAGTTTCAGATGTATCACACCCTGGCGTTGCTGGGTCTGGCTTTTGCCGATCGGCACCTATCGCGGATCAACGCAAGGGCCATATTCTCTTTTTTCACCTTCGGGATCGTTTTTTTCTCCCTCTCGATTTATCTGACTTCCACCATGAGTTTGACCCATCTCAATCTGAATTTCATGCACTACTTCCCTCCTTTCGGAGGCATTTCATTTATGCTGGGATGGGTGATGATCTTCCTGTCCGGCCTGAAATACAGAAAAAACAGCGAAGTCAGAAATTAAATGTTGAATTCCTTGAAATGGCCATAAAATGATCACACAGAAAGAAATCAGCCTGCCGGCGATGGCAAAGGGTTTCCACCTGATCGACTCCCTGGTGTTAAACGCCATCGGTGCGCTGCCCGAAACGGGGCTCATGCACCTTTTCCTCAAACATACTTCCGCCGCATTGATGCTGAACGAAAATGCCGATCCTGACGTACGTACCGATCTGACGGCCCTTTTTGAAAAGATCGCCCCGGAAGGCGCTTCTTTTTATACCCATACGTTGGAAGGTCGTGATGATATGCCCGCCCATTTTAAAACCGCAGTGTTGGGGACCTCGCTCACGATTCCCATTACCCGCCACCGGTTGAATACAGGCACCTGGCAGGGCATCTATTTCTGTGAATTCAGAAATCACGGCGGTAGCCGGAACCTGGTGATCACCGTGTATTCTTAAATTCTACGGCCGCTATTTCAATGAGGAGATGGATTTGGCTGTCCGGATCTTCTGCCGGGTTTCATCGGCATACCGGATCATCTCGGGATAGAAGGTTTCAAAGTCTTTTTGAAGGGTCTCATAATGCGCTTCCAGAATTTCCACTGCCCGGCTCATCCCTGAAAGTAGCTGGGTCCTGCGATCCATACCGTAAAAGATCCTTTGCAGGTCCAGCAGGTTGGAATAGCTGTTCAACCAGTTCTCGGCCACCATGTATGGAAGCATCCGCTTCACCCGGGCCGGCAGCAAAAAACCATGGCTTCCCAGGATCCGGTAAACCGACACCGTGAACTCTTCCAGTGGCACTGTACTGAAGTGTTCCCAGCTCCGGGCCAGAAAATGATCGTAGAAAATATCGACAACGACCCCGGCGTATTTCCCTGCTTCTTTCCGGATGGTATCCTTACTCTTTTTCACACAGGGATGGGCATCGGTGTATGTATCGATGCGGCGGTGCAGCAAAATGCCGCGGGCCACCGTTTCGGGGAATTGCGAAACCTGATTTCCTTTCACCGCATCCGCGATCATATTTCCCACCAGAATCTGAGGGTCATTACCGGAAAGATGTGCGTGTGCCAGGAAATTCATCTTTTAATTTTTTGTAAAAGTAACCCTTTTTGAGCAATTTAAAATCAGTATAGATTGCCCCGGGGCCTTCCCGGCAACGGCTGAAATTGGTAATTTCGCAAACGATTTAGATTTGACAAAACACCCTCAGAATGGACAAATTATTATTACTTGGAGATGAGGCAATTGCCCAGGGAGCCATCGATGCAGGACTCTCCGGTGTTTTTGCTTATCCCGGCACTCCTTCCACGGAGATCACCGAATATATTCAGGCTTCTTCAGAAGCCCGGGAAAGAAAAATTGCCTCGGTTTGGTCTGCCAACGAGAAGACGGCCATGGAGACAGCTATCGGAATGTCGTATGCCGGAAAACGGGCCCTGGTGTGCATGAAACACGTCGGGTTGAATGTGGCTGCAGATGCCTTTATCAATTCGGCTATCACCGGTGCCAACGGCGGACTGGTGGTCGTTTCAGCCGACGATCCTTCCATGCATTCCTCCCAAAACGAACAGGATTCACGGTTTTACGGGAAGTTTGCCCAGATCCCCACGCTGGAACCCTCGAACCAGCAGGAAGCTTACGATATGACCCGTTACGGTTTTGAACTTTCGGAGAAATTCGGAACCCCTGTTTTGCTGCGGATCACCACCCGGTTGTCGCACTCGCGCTCGGGGGTGGCACGGAAGGCCCTGCTTCCCCAAAACGAGATCAGGTTACCCGGCGACCTGAAACAGTTTATCCTGCTGCCCGGCATTGCCCGCAAAAGATACAACAGCTTGATAGGCAAACAACAGGCCTTCATGCTAGACAGCGAAACTTCGGATAATAACACTTTAATTGAAGGGAAAGATCACAGCCTGGGCGTGATTGCCTGCGGCATCGCCTACAATTATCTGATGGAGAATTTCAGAGAGGAAGAGCTTCCCTACCCCGTTTTGAAAGTCAGCCAGTATCCCCTGTCCAGGGGACAAATCAAAGCATTTTATGACTCCGTGGATTCGGTGCTGGTGATGGAAGAAGGTTATCCGGTGGTGGAGGAGCTTTTGCGCGGCTACCTCGACGAAGGAAAACCCGTCCTGGGTAGAATGGACGGCACCCTACCCCGGGTCGGTGAACTGAATCCCAATCTGGCCGGCAAGGCATTGGGCAAAAAAGTCTCCAGCGGTTTTGAAATTCCTGCAGTCATCCAACCAAGACCACCGCTGCTTTGCGATGGTTGCTCCCATTGGGATTCTTTTGAGGCCCTCAATGCCGTCATGAAAGACTATACGCCGGGACGTGTTTTCTCGGACATCGGTTGCTATACCCTCAGCGCCCTGCCGCCGCTGGAATCCATCAACAGTTGCGTGGATATGGGGGCCTCCATTACCATGGCCGTCGGGGCTGCAGAAGCCGGTCTGGTGCCGGCAGTCGCTGCCATCGGCGACTCCACTTTTACCCATTCCGGTATGACCGGCCTGCTGGATGCGGTGATCCGCAAAGTGCCCGTCACCGTCGTCATCATGGACAATGCCACCACAGCCATGACCGGCGGACAGGATTCCGCTGCGTTGGGCCGCCTCGAAGACATTGCCAGGGGGCTGGGGGTAGAAGAACACCACATCCGGATAGTGACCCCGCTGCGCAGGTTTCACGAAGAGAATGTCAAGGTGTTCCGGGAAGAAATACAGTACGATGGCGTTTCCGTCATCATTGCCCGGCGCGAATGCATCCAGACACTGTCGCGGAGAATGAAACAGAAACATGCCAAAAAAAACGAAGGCACAGAGACTGTCGCCTAAAAAATCAATCATCATGAAAAAAGACATCATTTTAAGCGGCGTCGGCGGACAGGGAATTTTGACCATTGCCACTGTGATCGGGATGGCGGCGCTTTCGGAAGGTTATCAGTTGAAACAGGCAGAGGTTCATGGGATGAGCCAGCGCGGCGGAGACGTTCAGTCGCATTTGCGGCTGTCTTCCCAACCCATCGCTTCGGACCTGATCCCGGAAGGATCGGCCGATATGATCCTGTCGGTAGAGCCCCTGGAGTCGCTGCGGTATTTCAACATGCTGAACACCGAAAGCGGCTGGTTGATCACCAGCATCAACCCGTTCAAGAACATTGCCAATTATCCCGATCTGGAGGCCGTGCTGGCCGAGATCTGGAAGCTGCCACGGCATATTACCCTGGATGCGGATCAGATCGCCAAAGACCTGGGGTCGGTGAAAGCCGCCAACATCGTGGTGTTGGGTGCCGCATCTCCCCATCTGGGATTAAAATACGAATCGCTTGAAAACGCCATCCGCAGCTTATTTGCGAAAAAGGGCCAGGCGATCATTGAACTCAACCTAAATGCCCTCAAAAAAGGCCGCGAGACGGCCGATGAGCAGAATCGTTAAATTCTAAGCTCTTTCCTATTTAAAGGCCGGTTCTTTGGATCCGGCTTTTATTTTTTTTTAAGGATCAGGGTATTCAAATTCTTTTAATTTTGCCTCCTTGTCTCACGATTTACCTGAATCACGATATGATATTGAAAAATCGCATCTATATCCTGGCTTTCGCTATCCTGGCTTCCACTTTTCTAACCTCCTGCTCGGGTTTTGGCAACAAAGAAAAATCGGCAACGGAAAAACCGGTTGCTGTGGCGCCCAAACCCAAACCGAAAATGATGTACGGCATCAACGTCGATTCGCTGTTGGTGATCCATGGAAAAGTAAAACGGAACCAGTATTTATCGAATATCCTCATCCCTTACGGTGTCGACTATAAGATCATCGATTATATTGCGCGTCATACGCGGGATACCTTCAATGTGCGCGATATGAGAAAAGGCCATGAATATGCCATTATCTGCACCAAGGATTCGCTTCCCAAGCCGCTCTATTTTGTCTATGAACAATCGCCCACCAACTACGTCCGTTACAAGCTGTACGATACCGTGACAGCGGAATTGGGACAAAAACCCATCGAACGAAAGCTGGCCAATTCGGTAGGTGTGATCAAGACTTCTTTCTGGAATGCCATTCAGGATAACGACGACGACATTGCCCTGGCGGTGCGCTTGTCGGAAATTTACGCCTGGAACATCGATTTCTTTGAGCTCAAACCTGAAGACCAATACAAGGTTATTTACCGAAAACTTTATGTGGACGGGAAATATGCCGGATTGGGACAGATCCTGGCCGCTGACTTCATTCATGAAGGGGAAAATTATTACGCTTTTGATTTCCAGCAAAACGGCAAATGGGCTTACTTTGATGAACACGGGAAGAGCCTGCAGCGTGCTTTTCTGAAAGCACCCCTGAAATATACCCGCATCAGTTCGCACTTTTCCAATCGGCGCTGGGAGCCTATTTTAAAGATCTTCCGCCCCCATCACGGCGTGGATTATGCCGCTCCTACCGGAACGCCGGTGCATGCCCTGGGTGACGGGGTGATTTCTGCCAAAGGATATCAGCGTTTGGGGGGTGGTAATTACATCCGCATACGGCACAACAGCATTTATACCACCCAGTATGCCCATTTAAGCCGATTTGCGCGAGGGATTCACGTCGGTGTTCATGTCAAACAGGATCAGGTGATCGGCTATGTCGGGATGACTGGCCTGGCGACCGGTCCGCATCTGGATTTCCGTGTTTTCAAGGACGGACGGGCTATTAATCCCCTGAAGCTGAAATCACCACCTTCCAACCCCATCCAGAAAGCCTACAAACCGGCCTTCGACTCACTGGTCAGGAAGTATATGCCGATGCTGGATTCCCTGTAATTCCGGGGAAGCGGACCCGGGGACAGAAATTCCCTGCGGTGAAAAAAAAATTTCCTCACGTGAAAAATATAATTTCCTGCTTAGGAAAATAATTTTCCTAAGCAGGAAATTTTCTGAGGATCGTTTCTCTCCTCTTTTTATTTATCGAAAGTCATTCTAACCTCCTGATAAACAATTATTTTTTATTGCAACACCAGTTTGATCCTACTGACACCCTTCTTTGTCTTTACCACGGCCACATAGACGCCACGGGAAAGATTTTGGAGATTCATTACAAAATCCTGTCCTGATGCGCCCTGGTTGTTTACGAGACGGCTCACGAGTTTCCCCTCGAGGTTATAAATGGAAATGCCTGAGACTATTTCATTGTTGGGAATGATAAAATGGACCCTCCCGGCGGACGGATTGGGATAGACTTTGATGTTGATGCCATTCACCGGAAGTTCCGAGACCCCGGTTGGGATCCCGAGCCACTTCCATATCCCACGGGAAGTGGAGTTTTCGTTGAAACCGCCGGCCCATCCCACCGAGCTGCTGTAAAACTTCACGGTGGTGTACTGGACGCTGTCATCCAACTGGGTCCAGGTTTTGCCTTCATCCAGCGAATAGGACGATCCGTTTTTGGACAGGGTTTGTGAAATGCCTGTGGTCACAAGCATGCCGCGGGCGTTGGGAACCACCGCCACATCCGATTTAAAATAAGGATCAGCAGTGCTGACCGGAGTCCAGGTGGTTCCGCCATCGGTGGTCTTCACCATGGCCGAATCGGAGATGTTGCCGGAGTTATCGGTAGCCACATAGGTGGCGACCCCCACGCTGTCGTCGTGGAAACCCAGGGTTGTCACTTCGGTCATACCGGTCGTGCTGGCACTCCAATGCTGCCCGCGGTCGGAAGTCTTGAAAACGCGCCCTTTGTTGGTTCCAAACCAAAGCGTGGAATCGCCATAAGCCGATAACAAACCCGTATATCCGTATTCGCCGCTCATGGAAAGCGGAATATTCGCAGTCGGAACGGCATTCCAGGTGGTTCCCCCGTTGGTGGTGGTATAGATCTGGAAATGTCCGTTGACGGGATCGCCAAAGCACAAACCATGAGTATCATCCCAGAAATAAACCCCATCCGGAAATGAAGAAGCGTTGCTGAAATCGGCCGTCGTCTGCTGGGTCCAGGAGGTCCCGCCATCGGTGGTCACATAGATCCCTTGATTGGTGGTGGGTGAGGACGTAGAATTCAGATAGGTTGCGATCCAGGCATGGGTGTCGCTGGTAGCGAAAATATCCGAAACGGTGCAGGAGGATGGGACACCGGTATAGATTCCGGGGCTCCAGGAATTGCCACCGTCGGTAGTTTTGGTGAACTCCAGGATATTGGCCCCGTTGCCCGAACCATCATAAGCATTGGCCCAGACCACATCGGGACTGACGATGCAAATATGATCGATACCACGACTTTGGGTTGTAAAGCCTGTCGCCTGCGGCAGCCAGGCCCCGGAAACCAGTGGATAAACGACAATAAAATTGGTCTTGGTTTCGGTATTGCTGTGAGTTCCGTCCGATACGGTGAGGCTCACCTGGTAGGTTCCGGGATTGGAATATAAGATATCGGAAGGATTTTGCTGGGTGGACGAGGACGGCGTTCCGCCCTGGAACGTCCAGCTCCAGGACGTGGGACTGCCGGTGGATTTGTCTGTAAAATTCACCGTCCCCCCTTCCGGCACTGATACGGAACTGGCCTGAAAGTCTGCCACGATCGTCTGCTTGGCCAGGCTGTCCTGAACAGCCACCAGGGCTTTATAGGCATCCACCCTGCCGGCGCCAAGTTTGCCGACATACGCCGGATTTTCAGCATCGATGTTGTCGCAGGTGGCTTTTAAAATGGCTTCCAGTTTTTCGGGTGTCAGCAGGGAATCTTCCGACAACATCAACCCGCATAATCCCGCCACGATGGGACTTGACATCGAAGTCCCTTCCATATAGCCATACTGAGCAGATAATTCGTCGACGGTACTAAAAATACCAAAGCCATTATTATCGGAACCTCCTGGAGCACAAACATCCACGAAGCTGCCATATTGAGAAAAAGACGCTTTGGTATCATCGGAATTGGTTGCGGCAACGGCAATCACATGATGATAAGCCGCGGGATAAGTCACGTTGCTGTTCCCATCGTTGCCGGCGGAGGCCACAATAACACATCCCTTATTATACGCGTAATTTACGACATCCTGCCCGGTCTGATAATATCCGGAACCGCCCCAGGAAAGGTTCATGACTTTGGCGCCATGATCGGCGGCCCATACAATCCCCTGATAGCCGTAATACATACGTGTTCCGTCGGAGGTATCCGGTGCAATTTTCACTGCCAGCAGGCTCACCTTAAAGCCGATGGAAGCAATTCCGATCCCGTTATCGGTTTCGGCGCCGGCCAAACCGGAGGTATGCGTGCCATGGGACCAGTCGATGGTTTGCTTTGGCGGTGAAGGATCCGTATCGCCATTGGCAAGGTCCACCTCGCCTACGATCTTATTTTTCAGGTCGGGATGGTTGACATCCACGGCGTTGTCGACAATGGCAATTTTGATGGCAGAATCCCCTTTTTGAATGTCCCAGGCCCGGGCGGCCTGGATCACACCCAGATACCAATTGTAGGCTGATGTGCTTTTAAAATAAGTATCATTCGGAGAATAGAAGATCCGGAACAACGGGGCTTTTTCGGCGTAAGCCACCGTACTGTCTTTGTCCAGCGCACCAATGAGGCAGTCGACAGCATGAATATCTTTAAAATGCAGTAGATAGGTTCGTTGCAGTTTGGCATCGTTGGCCTTGTAAAACGGTCGCTCCACCTGGGTTATCTGATAAGTGCTTTTGAGGGCATCAAGGAAAGCCACCTGGTCAACGGCCAGAGTTCCTTTCTGGGTTCCTGTGATCACCGGAGCAGAAGCCTTCAACTGAAAATAGATTTCGCCGTCAATAGCGGACGGATCCACAGTTTGCGCCTGGGTAATGCTGATTCCGGCAAAAAGGAACAAAAGGGAAGCGAGAAAGTTTATCTGTGCTTTCATAAAGGGTAAAGAAATTAATTTATAAAATCCCGAACCCTCAAATTTAGCAAAATAAACCTGATTTTATGCATAAAAAAAGGGCCGCCTAACGGCAGCCCTTTTTTATGATCGGGGAAAAATTAGTTTTTATCCCAATAGAGTTTCTGATTCATATCATCAGCACTGAATCCCTGAGCAGAAACTGCAGCCTTCCAGTTGGATTCGTTCAGCGTCTGTTCGTTTGTCGGATAAGGATACCGGAACGGGAAGGTCTTCGTAGACCCGTAAATGTTCGGGGGCTCATTCAACATGGGGAAATCCAGTCTGCGCCATTCAGTCCATGCCAGGTACCATCTGGTGAAGAAGGAAATCCAGGCCTGGGTACCGATCAGCTGTTTCCAGTTGGCCTGATCGTACATCACGTTGGCCTGAGCCAGATAAGTCGTGGCCTGGGCAGCGGTACCACCCCAGAATTCAATGGATGCGGTAACAGCGTTGTTGTAGTAAGTAGCGGCATCACCGGAGATCAATCCGCGAGCAGCTGCTTCTGCCAGGTAGAACTGAATTTCAGAATAAGTCATCAAAGGATGCGGGAATGCACCGTCGTTGGCGATATTCGGGTTAATATGGGTATAATTGGGATAAGCCGAAGCTGCACCGTAAGTACCACCCAAATAAGTATCGGCACCCATATTCTGATCCCAGTACAAAGGCAGACGCGGGTCATTCAGACTGGTCATGGCGTCAATAATGGTATTGGCAGCCACATAGTCTTTACGTCCACTGAGTACGAGGTTGTCGTTCAACGGGTTTTCGTTCGGAACACCGCCCAGGTACTGGAACATGGCATTTCCATCAGCAGATGAAATGGCACCGTCCATACCGGCTTTGATGGCGTTGGTAGCGGCCGTTGCATCGAAATCGGCGATCTGGATCCCCAATTTAACCAACAGTCCGTTAGCAAAAGCTTTCCACATAGAAACGTCTCCACCATAGATAATGTCAGCGGAACCGAAGCTGCCGTTGCTTACATCCAAAGCGGCGATATCAGCCGTAACGCGCTTAATAAGGTCGGCATGAATGGTAGCAGCATCGTCGTAAGCGGGCAACGAATTATCGATATTCAACGCTTTGGTGTAAGGAATGTTACCCCACAAGGTATCCATCTGATCCCACTGATAGCAGGCCTGAATATCGATGATGGTCAGTGTGTTTTTCAATGCAGCGGCCTCCGAAGCGGTAGCTGTGGTTTCTCCTTTGATAAGAGAGTCAGCACGTTTCAGGTTTTCCAGTACACTGACATAATCATGAGCCCAGGCACGTTGCGAAACGCCCCTACTGGTGATGTTGTAATTGGCTTCATCAGTATAGGTTGTTTCGGTCATATATTGAGCCCAGAGGTCAAAATCATTATTATTCACATTGATATCTGCATCCCAGTCAGAAAGGTTTTTTTCGGCATTAGAGAAAAGTGTATTTCCGGGGACAGTGGCAGGATGCTTTATATCCTT
>JBJKPL010000183.1:0-12053 GCA_046706345.1 Candidatus Sulfidibacterium sp. | reverse complement strand
GGACTCGGTGCGTACCTCCAAAAGGCTCGGCGCCGAACGATCCATGATCATCTACCCCCGTTCCATTGAGGAAATGCCGGCCCGGGTGCAACAAGACGATCATGCACAGGAATAAGAAATTGAATTTTTGAACATGCACAATCCGGTTGAATATTTTGCCGATCAGAGCGGCCGGGTGAACAAAATGCGGCTTCAAAAGATGACGCTGGGTGTACCGGATGCTTCCGGAAGAAGAAGACCGGTACCGATGGAAGGTTCCGAGTTTGATGTGGATGTCGACCTGGTGATCGTGGCCGTCGGGGTTTCGCCCAATCCGATCGTTCCCAGCAGCCTGAAAGACCTGAAAATGACCGACTGGGGCACCATCGTGGTGGATAAGGAAACCATGCAGAGTTCCATTTCCGACATCTTTGCCGGTGGCGATATCGTCCGCGGAGGTGCCACCGTGATCCTGGCTATGGGTGACGGACGCCGCGCAGCTGCCGGAATACATCAGTATGTGTCAGAGAAAGTCGCAGTGAAATAGGACATTCCGTCTGTTTTGCCGCCGTGAAATTTTGATTTACAACTTACATTTGAAAAACAATTAAAAAACATATCATGGCAGACCTAAGTACAAAATATCTCGGATTAACGCTGAGAAACCCTATCATCGCCGGAAGTTCGGGCCTTACCAATTCACTGAAGGAAATCGTCGAACTGGAAAAAAGCGGGGTGGGCGCTGTGGTCCTCAAATCCATTTTTGAAGAACAAATCCTCCTGGAAGCCGATCACCGGATCAAACAAGCCCAGGCTGATGAAATGACCTATGCCGACTTTTCCGAGACACTGGATTATATTGATCTGCATATCAAGGAAAAAGAACTGGGTGGGTACCTGAACCTGATCCAACGGGCAAAGAATGAGGTGGACATTCCGATCATTGCCAGCATCAATGCGGTCACCACGCAAGAATGGACTTCGTTTGCGCGGACGCTTGAAGAAGCCGGCGCCGATGCCCTGGAGCTGAATATCTTCGTGATGCCTTTTAATTTGGAAAAAGAATGTGCCGACAACGAAAAAGCCTATTATGAGATCCTGAAAAAGGTTAAATCCCAGGTAAACATCCCGGTTTCGGTCAAGATCAGCCCGTTCTTCTCTAATTTGGGCAAGGTCATCAGAAACCTTGAAGCCCATGGCGCGGACGGCGTGGTGATGTTCAACCGTTTCTCCAGTCCGGATATCGATATCGAAAACCTGAAAGTGACCCATGCCGAGGTGCTGAGTCATGCGTCGGATGTGGTAAATACCCTTCGCTGGATCGCCATCATGGCCAAACGGGTGAAAATGAGCCTGTCGGCATCCACCGGAATCCACGACGCAACCGCCGTGGTAAAACAACTGCTGGCCGGTGCGGATACGGTTCAGGTGGTTTCGGCACTCTACGAACACGGACCGTCGTATGTGCTGGAAATGACCAAATTCCTCAACGACTGGATGGAAAGCAAGGGCTTTAATTATGTGGAGCAGTTCCGCGGAAAATTAAGCCAGCAGGACCACGCCAATCCCGATGTTTACGAAAGAATGCAGTTTATGAGGTATTTCGGGGATATCAAATAGATTGACAGTCGATTAAAAAAAAGGCAGCCGTTGCAGGCTGCCTTTTTTTTGTGCCTGTGTCTGAATTAATGGAGATTTCATTTGATAACGGGGGTAAAAGTTTTTAACTTTGTGGGAAGCAGGTTGGAATTCAGTGTGGGTCAGGCATAAAATTTTCGTTCGTTTTCATCTTAATCTTACGGCCATGAAAACCAAAATTTACGCGCTCCAGGAGTTTTCGCTGGTGGTTATTGCATTGCTCTTGGCTTCTTCTTCGCTTCACGCGCAGGATCACGACAAAACACTTCCTTTCAAAAATGTTTACGGTATCGTCTATAATTCGCAGGATCAGAATCCGGTGGTGTTTGCTTCGGTATTTCTGAAAGGCACCAACATCGGAACGGTGACCAATCTGGAAGGAAAATTTCTGATCAAGGTACCACCCTCTTCCCTGGGTGATTCCATCGGTATCAGCAGTCTGGGATTCAAAACGCTGTATGTCGGGTTGGATCAGCTGGGGACGGGGCAGAACCGCCTGGAATTGCACCCCGCCATCGTTCCGCTGGACGAGGTGGTGGTGCGGCATATGAATGCCCGGGAACTCATCAGTACGGCCCTTTGGAACATTCGCAAAAATTATTCCGATGTACCGGTGATGATGTCGGCATTCTACCGCGAATCCATTAAGAAAAACCGGAATTATGTCTCGGTGGGTGAAGCCGTGCTGAATGTATATAAGGCGTCTTATTCCAGCTTGATCGATAACGACCGGGTATCGATCTTCAAGGGGAGAAAGAGCCAGGCCGTCAGGCGGATGGATACGCTGCTGGTAAAATTCCTCGGCGGCCCGCTGGTGGTTTCCTTCCTGGATCTTGTCAGAAATCCCGGAGACATTCTGTCCAGGAATATCCTCGACAGCTATCATTTTCAGGTGGCCGGCGTGTTGATGATGGATGGGCGTGAAACCTATGAGATCCGGTTCGATCAGAGCGATACCGTCTCGTATCCGCTCTATAAAGGAAGTATTTTTCTGGATGCCAAAACACTGGCGTTTACCGCGATCCGTTTTGAGATCAGCCCCAAGCGGATGCAACAGGCAACGGAATATCTTGTCAGAAAAAAACCGGCCGGGCTGAAGGCCGAACTGATCGGGACACACTACTTTGTCAAATACCGGAAAATAGGAAACGTGTGGTATCTGAATTATGTGCGGCTGGAAAATGAGTTCCGGTTCAAATGGAACAAAAAACTCTTCCATTCCAACTACACTTTCCTTTCCGAGGCAGCCATCACCGGTATCAGTCACCAAAATGTGGAAAAACAACGGGCACGGCTAAGCCTGAAGTTTAATGATGCCTTTTCGGATAAAGTCAGCGATTTCCAGGATCCCCAATTCTGGGGCACCAACAATATTATTGAACCTGAATCTTCGATCCAGAGCGCAATTAAAAAGATCCGCCGGAAACTGGACCGCTGGAACCATGATTAACGGGAGCGCACCAGATAGGTCGTATCATTGTTTGGATTCTTAACGTAGGCTCCCTGATACCCCGTTTTGGCAATGCTGACATACAGATCGGGACAGGTGCCGGTGCAGCTGTAGGGCGGCGACTGCACGAAATAAGAACCTTTGGCATCGGTCTGGGTGCCTCCGAAAACATTGTCGGTGGTGGGCGCATTTAAATAGGCGGTTACCACGGCTCCCTGAATCGGCTGGTGGGTACTTTTGTCATAAACGTAACCCGAACCTGAGATGGTTTTCTGGCAGCCGCTGACGAAAAACCAAAGTAAGATCACAGCAAAAAAGGGGGTTCTGATCCATTTATTCATACGGACAAAGATAATGATTGTAGCTTTCAGGACCCGGGAGGCGGCTTTTATTTTGCATTCTTTTCGCTATCTTGCGAGGGATTTTTTCCAAAGGAAAAAAGATTGTTAAATTTGATTTATAATTTGATAATCAAATTATTATAAAAATATATTAAAAAGAAAGGTAGGTCAATGAAGCCGACATTACTTGTTTTAGCAGCCGGGGTAGGCAGTCGCTATGGCGGCGTGAAGCAGATGGACCCCATCGGTCCGTCGGGCGAAAATATTATCGATTATTCCGTTTTTGATGCCATCCGTGCCGGTTTCGGCAAGGTGGTGTTTGTCATCAACTCCAAAATAGAACAGGATTTCAAAGAAGTCTATGAATCCCGGTTATCGGGAAAAATTGAAACGGCTTACGTCATTCAGGAGATCAGCAATATTCCGGAAGGGTTGTCATTCAATCGGGAACGCTCCAAGCCCTGGGGAACCGGTCATGCCGTGCTGGTGGCCCGGGACCTGATCCGTGAACCTTTTGCCGTGATCAATGCGGACGACTTTTACGGGCAGCATGCATTTGAGATCATGGGGCGCTATCTTTCGGGACTGAATGTGGAAGAAACCCGTTATGCCATGGTGGGTTACGAGTTGAAAAATACCTTATCGGAGAACGGAAGCGTTTCGCGCGGGATCTGCAATACGGTCGACCACATGCTCACAGGCGTGGTGGAACGCACCAGCATCATCCGCGAGGGAGATAAGATCATCTTTGAAGAAGGCGGCAAGCAGTTTCCGCTGGATGAAAATGAATTGGTCTCGATGAACATCTGGGGTTTCACCCCCAAATACTTCGATCAATCCGGTGCTTATTTCTCGGCTTTTATCCGGGAAAATGCCGATAATCTGAAAGCGGAATTTTATATTCCTTTTGTGATCAACCAGTTGATCAGAAAAGAAGAAGCTTCCGTGAAGGTCCTGGAGAGTCACGACCGGTGGTTCGGCGTAACCTACCAGGAAGACAAGGCCCAGACCGTTCTCAGTGTGGAAGAAATGATTGAAGCAGGCCGCTATCCGGCCTCTTTGTGGGGGTAAGAGGCGGTTCCGGCTTGTAGATTTCTTTGTTCATTAATCTTGTGATTCTTCGAAAAAGTGTTATGGATCAAGACATTCAGCAAAATTTGAAAAGCGTCCTCCGGGACCTTCCTGGCGCCGTAAGGCTGGTGGCGGTGTCAAAAACCAAGCCGGTGTCCTTACTGCAACAGGCTTATGATGCCGGACAGCGTGATTTTGGAGAAAACAAGGCACAGGAAATGGCTGCCAAATTTCCGGTGCTTCCCAACGACATCCGATGGCATTTTATCGGTCACCTGCAAACCAATAAGGTCAAGTATATTGCGCCTTTTGTGACGTTGATCCATGCTGTCGACAGCCTGAAATTACTGCGGGAAATCGACAAGCAGGCCCAAAAAAATGAACGGGTCATTGACTGCCTGCTGGAGTTTCATATTGCCGAGGAAGAATCCAAGTTTGGTCTGACAATGGAAATGGCGACAGAGATCCTGAAATCGGCTGAGTATCCTGAAATGAAGCACATTCGCCTTTGCGGGGTGATGGGGATGGCCACCTTTACCGACGATGAGGAGCAGATCAAAAGAGAGTTTAGGAAGCTGAAACAGCATTTTGATCACCTGAAGCAGGCCTTTTTCTCAGGCCGGCCTGCTTTTAAAGAGATCAGCATGGGCATGTCCGGGGATTATCTGTTGGCGATTGAAGCGGGTTCCACCCTGGTCAGGGTCGGATCCAGGATCTTTGGTGCGCGGCAGTAATGGGGGAGGATTCAGCCTTGGGAGGCTTCTTCCGGCACGCACGGAAGGGTAAAATAGAAAAGGCTCCCTTCACCTTCTTTGCTTTCCAGGCCTACCGTACCCCCTAATTTTTCGACGATCCGCCGGACAATGGAAAGTCCGAGGCCATAGCCTTTGGTGGAAACCTGTCCCAGACGCTCGAAAGTGTTGAACAACAATTTCTGGTTCTCGGGTGAGATGCCCGGACCGTGGTCTCGGACCCAAAAACGCGACATCTTGTTTTCGCTGTGATCGGTCAATATTTCGGCGCCCACTTCGATGCCTTGTGGATCCCCGCCGTATTTGATGGCATTGCTCAGATAGTTGACCCAAACTTCTTCCACCCAGGGCGCATAGCCCAGACATTCGGGCCAGAATTCGGGTTGCCGGGTGATGGGTTTGCCATCCTGGATCAGAACGGGGAAATGCTTGGTGGACTCCTCAAAGATCCAGCCCATGTTCAAAGGTTCGGTTCGGACTTCAGACTTCCTTAAACTGGCGAACAACAAGAGGCTGTTGATGATCTGCTGGGCTTTGTCGCTGCTTTCGATGATTACCGAAAGGTAGCTCTTTGCTTCTTCCCTGGTCAGGTCGTCATAATCGGTATTGAGCAGATCGGCAAAGCCGATGATGGTTCCCAGCGGATTCCTGAGGTCATGGGCCACAGAATGGGAAAAAGCGTCCAGTTCCTCATTGCGTTCTTCCAGCTGCTTGGTATACTTCCGAAGCTTTTCTTCGGTGGTTTTTTGCTGGGTGATATCAACGATAACTCCCCGGATCCCCGTAATTTCGCCTTCCTGCTGGATCATACTGGAGTAGACGGATATGGGAAAGGAGCTTCCGTCTTTTCGTAATGCACGGTATTCCCGGTTTTTAACCGGTTCGCCGTTGAGTGTCTTCTGGATGTTTTTCCGGAATTTGGTACGGTCCTCGGGAATGACGACTTTCAGAATCTCAAAGTGGTCGTTCAGCTCCATTTCCGAATAACCGAGTTGGCGCGGTGCCTGCTGGTTAAAGAAATTCAGGGTCAGATTTTTATCGTGCTCATAAACGATCAGCGGCAGCATGGAAGTCATCTCCTGTAAAACGAGCTTACTCTCCTTCAGTTCCCGGGTCCTTTCATGGACCAGTTTGTTCAGCAGTTCTTTTTCCTCCCGGAGTTTGTCTTCTGCCGCTTTGATTCGCAGCATGACATTGATCTGCACAATCAGTTCATCCGGAGCGATGGGCTTGGAAATAAACGAATCGGCCCCGGCCGTAAGTCCCTTGATCCGGCTTTCCTTGTCAATTTTGATTGCCGAAACCATGATCACGGGAATATGATGGGTCCTGGGATTGCTCTTTAAAGCCTGACAGGTTTCATAACCATCCATCCCCGGCATCACAATATCGAGTAAAATCGTATCGGGCTGATGCTTCTCCGCCAGAGAAATTCCTTCCTTACCCGACTGGGCCGTAGTCACCTCACAGTCGGGGATGTTGTTTTCAACAATGGCTTTAATGGTAATCAGATTAATCTGCTGATCATCGATGGTAAGGATTTTTTTCATATCATAGTCTCCCCTGATATGGTTTCTCTATCGGGGCCGTCAATTTTTATCATAGCCGTAGTTTCTATCAGAAAAATTCAAAATAAGGTTGCGTTCTTAATACGAGAAAAAACAGCACCTCAGAAGGCCGTGCAGACAATAATTATTAGATGGCCGAAAGATACGAAAAAAGTTTTTTTCGTTTGCAATACATTCAGGCTGATGAGGCTGATTTTTGGGTTTAAAAGGCTGATTTTATCGTTAAGAAAACCCGATTCCCCGGGCTTTTTGCTGAGCCTGGCAGGTTAATGATATAATTTTCAGCGCCTCTCCGTAACAGGGTCGGAAACTACCCGGGCGTTCCATAGGCGGTTTTTGTTGATAAATTCTAACAGATAGATTATTCTGTTTTTGAGATCCGGATCAGATTCACCTCGAGGGGATTGTTTTCTGAAAAAACACTGAGCCAGTCGTTGTCGTCGGAAAACCATTTATACTGAGAACCGATGTTGATGATAAAGCTATATTCGCCCTTGCCTTCCGGAACCCTGACGACAAATCCCCCGTTTTTGGATTTTCCCTGTCCAAAATTGAAAATGAGGTTAAAAGAGTTGCCGCTAAGGTTGGTGGCTTTCACCAGGACGAAGTTGCTCTGTCTCACTTTGACCGGTATGGGCTTGAAAGGGAATTTTTTCGTTTCATTGGGCTGGAGTCCCACGTTTTCCTTTACAATGTCTTCGATGGCATTGTCGGAGATATACTTCGTGATCTTCCGCACCATTTGCATGGGATAGGTTTCTTCAGGCAGGATGTGGTGCGCAATTTTATAGATCTCGATGGCCCGGTCGAAAGACTTGCTTTGGTAAAATTTATCCGCCAGCGTGATCTCCTGATCGTATTGGGCTTTATTTTTTTGATAGCTGGCTGCGAGCAGTTGCTGACACAGAAGGAGCTGCTGCTTCGGATAGTTTTCTGCGGGCAGGATGCTTGAAGCCGTTTTGTATTGTTGCAGGGCCGCCTGGTAATCTTTGGTTCGGAAAGATGAATCGGCTGTGGCCACGGTCTGGTCATACCTTTGCTGCCGTTCTTTTTCCAGGCGGCGCAGAAGGGTGTCGATCTCTTTTATTTTGGTCGGTGGATACGTTTCGGCCGGTTTTAATGCAGCGGCGGCCTGATATTTTCCCAGGGCCAATTCATAACTTTTCCGTTTT
Organism: Candidatus Sulfidibacterium sp.; assembly: GCA_046706345.1. Taxonomy (GTDB): domain Bacteria; phylum Bacteroidota; class Bacteroidia; order Bacteroidales; family F082; genus Sulfidibacterium. The sequence goes on along the minus strand of JBJKPL010000183.1, from coordinate 4,082 downwards.
AACAGGCTGTCAGCCTGCCGAAGTGTGTCTGCAAACTGAAGATTGACCTGCTCCTGGTGCGCCCGGGCCGCCAGGATTTGACGGATCCTGTCAATTTTTTCCTTCACAGCGGTTTCCGAAGGTTTGAGATCCTCTGCCTTTTGAAAGGCTTCCAGTGCAAGTTGATATGATTTCCGGGCCAACAGACTGTTTCCCTCATGGAATGCCGTATTGAAAGCCATGTCGTTTTTTTTCTGTACTGCGATCTGCTGCAGAATGCTGTCCACTTCGGCGATGGCTTGCTGAGCTGCCACAGCACCGGGTTTCAAAGTCTGGGCTTTCAGGTAGGCCCTTTTGGCTTCCTGCCAGCGTTTTGCTGCTTGCAGCCTCTTTCCCTGCTGCATTTGGAGTGTAAACTGCTCCTCGACCTTTCTTAGTTGTACAGAATCGGCAAGTATTTTCTCGATGGAGGCGATTTTTGTTTTGGGATAAGCGGCGCCCGGTTTCAGTTGCAAGGCCATCTGATATTTCTGCAACGAAAGATCCCAGGTGTGAGTTGTAAAGAGGTGATCACCGGAGGTGATAAATTCCTGATACTGGGCTTCGGTCTTCTGTTCCGCAGCCTGCTGCACGAGGGCTTTGCTGATCTCTTTCAATTTTTCTTTCGGATAGGGATCGGTTGGATTTAAGGCCAGCGCCCCGGCAAAAACCTCCCGGGAAGCCAGGTATTGTTTATGATTTAGCAGACTGTCTCCCTGGTGAAGGATCTTTCGGTATTGCGCTGCCCGAATCTCCTGCTCTTTTTTGATCATCTCTTCGATCTTTTTCAGCTGCGCCTCGGGGTAGGCGGCCTTTGGCTTCAATGATAACGCCAGACGGTATTCGGCACGGGCATTGTCCGGTTCTGCAATCCGAAACAGACTGTCGGCCTGATGAATGGCGGTTTGGTAGTTCTCTTCCAGATGGGCTTTCTTATCCTGCAATGTAGCGTCGATCCTATTGATCATGTACTGGGGATAGGGGTTGTCGGGCCACAGGCTTAAGGCTTCCTGGTATTTTACTTTGGCAGCCATGTAATTTTTCGCGATGTAAAGCTTGTCGGCTTCGCCCGCTTTTTCATTGTAGGCTTTTTGCTTCAGTGCCAGCGGCTCGATCTGGTTTATTTTAGCGATCAGCTGCGCATTTCCCGGCGTCAGGGAATCAGCCTTTTGCAAGCGACTCAGGGCATCGGAATAATTCCGGATCAAAAGATAACGCTGGGCCGTCTTGATCTCCTCCTGGGCCAGTTCCTGCCGGTGCCGGAATTCCTTTTTCAGTTTTTGAGCCAGCGCGATTTTTTCCGCAACCATTTTGCGGTTGGGGAAAATCTTTTGTGCGGCCTCGAAGCGGTTGACCGCACTGTCAAATTCCTGAATTCCCAGCAGGCGGACGCCCTGATCCATCTCCGAAAGGAAAAGCGCCTGCTTTTGTTTCTCCTCAATTTCTTTGCCGTTGACTTCTTTGATCTTTCCCAAGGCATAGGCATCGCCGGGATCGGATTTCAATGCTTTTTCATAAGTGGTCTTAGCCAGTTCCAGATCCCCTTTGGCCAGGGCATCATCGGCCTGGTCGATCAGATTATAATAACCCTGCTGCCGGTTGTCTTTTTTCTGTATTAGCCTGACGGTTTCCTCCATCAGCTTTTGAGCGGTTGGGTCACCGGGTTTTAACCGAAGCGCCATCAGAAAATAGGCTTTTGCATCCAACAGTTTGTTGGATTTCAGCTCTGCATTTCCCTTCCGGATGGCTTCTTCGTAAGTACCTGCCGTCTGTGCACAGATCCTGCCGGTCTGGGAAAAACAAAGGACCAAAACCAGGGAGACAAAGAAGTATATTTTTAGGGCTCTATTTTGGCTTCTGTGCATAATTTATGTACCCAATTCTTTGAGAGTAACGTTCATAAGGCTTAATTATTTTCCGAAATGATCAATCCGTCTTTGATCAGGAATTGTTTGTCGGTCATTGATGCCAGCTCACGGTTGTGCGTAACGATCACAAAAGTCTGCCCCAGCGCCTTTCTTAGATCAAAAAACAACTGATGCAGTTCTTTGGAGGATGTGGAGTCGAGGTTGCCTGAGGGCTCATCGGCAAAAACAACGGACGGATCATTGATGAGTGCCCTGGCAACAGCAATCCGCTGTTGTTCGCCTCCTGACAACTCGGCCGGCTTGTGGGAAGCCCGGTGTGTCAGGTGGACGAGATCCAGTAGTTTCAGGGCTTTTTCTTCCGCATTTTTTTTACTTTTTCCCGCGATCAGGGCAGGGATACAAATATTTTCCAGTGCGGTGAATTCGGGGAGCAAATGATGGAATTGAAAAACAAAACCGATGTGTCGGTTCCTGAATTCCGATAGTGTTTTGTCGTTCATGCGCCGGATTTCGGTGTCATCCAGGATCACTTTCCCCTTGTCGGCGGTTTCGATGGTGCCCAGGATCTGCAGCAACGTGGACTTTCCGGCCCCGGAGGCACCGGTGATGGACACGATCTCTCCGCTCCCGATGCGGAGGTTGATGCCTTTCAGTACTTCGACGCTTCCAAACGACTTGTGGATGTTTTCGGCAATGACCATGATGTGCGAATGAACAGCAAAGATAATAAAAGGATTATTTGAGGCGATGCCTAAAAACTGACGTGATTTCCGAAAAAAAAAAGAACACGCCAACCGACGTGTTCTTCTTACTGTGGTATGAAAAAAACTAAATCTCCATATTAGGATCCCATTTTTCAAGAATTTCTTTCAGTTTCTTCAGGTACATCCCGCCCAGGGCGCCGTCAACGATTCGGTGATCGTATGCCAGTGACATGATCACGATGTGACGGATGGCGATCACATCTCCCTGTTCTGTTTCCAGCACCACGGGTTTTTTCCGGATGGCGCCCAGTCCCAGAATGGCGACTTGCGGCTGGTTGATCACCGGTGTGCCGGTCAGACTGTCGAAAGTTCCGAAATTGGTCACCGTGAAAGTACCACCCTGAATTTCATCAGGACTCAGGGCATTCTTCCGGGCCCGGGTGGCCAGGCTGTTCACGGCTTTGGTGATCCCCAGCAAATTCTTTTCGTCCGCATTTTTGATCACGGGAACGATCAGATCACCACTGGGAAGAGCCGTGGCCATTCCGATGTTGAAGTTTTTCCGGTAAATGATGTTGTATCCGTCAACCGATGCATTGATCTGGGGGTATTCTTTTAAGGCCCTCACGGCAGCGTCAATAAAGATCGGGGTGAAGGTCAGCTTTTCGCCGTTGCGTTTCATCAGGTTTTCCTTGACCTTATTCCGCCAGTTGACGATGTTGGTGACGTCCACGTCGATAAATGAAGTTACGTGCGGAGAGACCTGTTTGGACATGACCATATGGTCGGCGATGATCTTCCGCATACGACTCATTTCCACGATCTGATCTCCCGACTCGGTGTGGACTTCGGGCATTTTGATTTTCGGCATTTCCTTGCTGCCGGAAGCCGGAGCGGTCGCCGAAGCGGCGGAAGCTGCCGGAACCTGACCGGAATTTTTCTTTTCAACAAAGTCCAAAATATCCTTTTTCGTCAGTCGGCCGTCTTTGCCTGAACCGGGAATGGTTTCCAGCGTAGCCACGGAAATATTTTCTTCTTTGGCAATACTTTTCACGAGGGGAGAGTAGAACCGGGTGGCCTCTTCAAAGCTGGCGGGTTCGATGGATTTTTCCTCTGATGCAGCGGCCGGGGCCTTTTCCGGTGCCTTGGTTTCCAACGCTTCAATGCCCGGGATCTGGCTGGTTTCAGCCTTTTCTTCACCGGCATCCTCTTTACTTTCTTCAGCCTCGGTTTCCCCTTCTCCTTCGATCTCCACAATGGCAATGACCTGGCCTACAGGAACAACGTCTCCTTCATTGAACAACTGTTTCACTAATGTGCCCTCCACCGGACTCGGGATTTCTGAGTCTACTTTGTCGGTGGCAATCTCCAGGATCGCATCATCTTCTTCCAGACGGTCGCCTTCAGATTTTAACCATTTGGTTATGGTCGCTTCAATGATACTTTCACCCAGCTTGGGCATTAAAATTTCAAATTTTGCCATCTTAGATTC
>JBJKPL010000182.1:0-3114 GCA_046706345.1 Candidatus Sulfidibacterium sp. | reverse complement strand
CGTTTACATGCAACCAATCGGCCTGGCTGTTCCGGGCGGCGTACAAATAATTGATGTTGATTAATTCGGGATGCCTTGCGATGGTATCAAAATTGGGTTTTGTGGGATCAAAGTCCTGGCAGAGATGATCCCAGAGGTTCCATTGCCAGACCACCTGGGCCGAATCCTGGCCTAAAGGCTTTAGCTCGACGATCTTGGTGAACCAGATGAGGGAGTCTAATTTGGCCGGATCCCTTCCCAGGCTGAGGGCAAAGTCCCTGGACTTTCGTGCCCAAACGATGGCCAGAATATCTCCGTTGGGCAGTGGCGCAATGTCATGGTGCTGAAGCTGAGAAGTATCCGAGATCTGATAAAACCAAACCACGCTATCATTCCAGTTCAACAACTCCAATCGACCCCCGGCAGCACTTTGGACATTGAAGCTTGTATTCAGGACATGTTCCGTTCTCAAAAGGTTCCCGTCCGGCAGAAAATAGACCGAGGCTCCCGGGCGCGTGTAACGATCCCATTCATGGATTTTTTTTCCGCATTTGTCAATCAGAAATGTGGATCGGCTGAGCATGGGAGAAAAAAGGATATATCCGGATTTGTTCCCGGGTTTGTATTCCTGCAATCCCACGGTCTGCGCTTTGGCCAGGGAGGAAAGCATCAGAATCAGGACCAGAAACCAGCTACTTTTCCGAAGGATTTCTGGAAGAAAGGATCTTGCTTCGGTTTTGAAATTCATCACCAGGATGTTGAAAGACATTTTTTTAAATAAAAACGTCTTGTTTTTCACTAACGAAGTTAAAAGAAATTATCCTTCCGCCATGAACTCGGGCAGAAAATTTACCAAAGAAGTAATTTGATTTTTTATCAGAAGTTCATTCTTTGATAAACCTGCTGCCAGGTTTCGGGTTTGGCTTTTAGGAGGGCCTCGCTGAAACCGAACGAAAGTTCGTTATTCCCCTGTTTCAGCTGAGCAAAAATGGCTTCAATAAAATCCGATACCGGTGGGGCGTCATCGTGTTGGCCTTTTCCTCCCAGGTCGGTATTCAATGCCGGCGGGATGATCTCAATGACCTCGATGTTGCGGGGTTTGAGAAGAACTCTTAAGGACAAGGTATACGAATGGAGGAAAGATTTTGTGGCCGAATATACTGCCACTTTTGACATGGGAACAAAGGCCAGGCCTGAGGTCACATTCATCAGGGTCTTTAGGTTTTTCAGTCCCAGGAAAAGAGACGTGAGATGCACAGGCGCCTCCACATTGATGGTCAGTTCTTCCTGCATGTGATCAATGAAATCTTCATCGGTGATCTGTTTGTTCCGTTTTTGAATGCCTGCGTTATTGATAAGCACACTCAGATCATTATGTTTTTCCGCAATCCAATTGAAAAGCTCTTGCCGTTCCGCCGGTAGGGAAAGATCGCACGGTTTAATGATAAGTTCGGGTAGTTTCCGCTGGGCTTCCTGTAAGGCCAGCTGGCGTCTGCCGCAGACGATCACGGTATTGTCTTCTTCGATGAATTTTTGGGCCAGTCCGAAGCCGATCCCGGTGGCTCCGCCGGTGATAAGGATTTTATTGCCAGATAATTCCATAAGTTAAATGTTTCTTCATCTCCTCGATGCGATGATAGACAGCCGAAAGGAGGGGTTCCTTGGCCTTTCGGGTGCATTTCGGGGATGCGTTATAATTCTGGTTTTGAAAAAAAGCCCAAAGGTAAGGACTCTGGTTCAGAATTCACAAAAAACCATCGAAGACCCCAGGGCCTCCGATGGGAAAAATTCTATGGAAAAAAGAACGCCCCGGCTGTTCTATGCCTAAAATGGCAATCCTTTCTTTTGCCGAAATCCGGAGTTCTGGTCTTGTTAATTTTTGTCAATGCCGACAGCATACACTTTTCCGTCAAGGCTTCCGTAAAACACGATTCCGTCATGAACCAGCGGCGAAGATACGATGCCTCCGATAGAAGGGGTGCTGCCACAAGGAATTTCCCATGCCAGGCGGCCGGTTGCTGCGTTTATGGCCAGCAGGCCACCGGCCTCGGAGGCCGAAGGATCGTCTTTATAATTGGCCTGCCCGATATAGAGAAAGCCTTCATAATAATATGGTGTTGACCAGGCCGTCCCGTTGATTTTCAGCTTCCAGATGACTTTTCCCGTTTTGGCATCAAAGGCAAAAACCTCGCGTAGATCTGAACTTCCGATATAAACAATTCCATCATGGATCACGGCGGAGGATTCTACCCAGGAAAACTGGTAACTGTATTTCCAGATCTCTTTTCCTGTCCTGTCATTCAGGGCATAAAACCAGGGGTTTCGGCTACCGCAATACAAAATCCCCTGTGCGATCTTGGGTGAAGACTGAACATTCTGATATTGTTTCCCCCGGGTATCGAACTTCCATACCAGGGCGCCATTTTTTTCATTTAATGCGTAAATATATCCATCCCAGCTTCCGAAATAGACCAATCCTCGTGAAACGGTTGGTGAAGAACGAATGATCCCTCCCGTGCGAAATTTCCATTGCAGCTTTCCGTTGTCGGCCCTGATCGCGTACAGACAGCTGTCGCCGCTCCCGGCAAACACCACCCCCTGGTCCACACAGGGCGACGATTGCATATAATCCCAGTAATTTCCGGTGAATACGGTATTGGGCAATACTCGTTGGATGTTATTTCCAATATTGTAGGACCACAGTTCTTTTCCGGACTTTGTTCCGACTGCATAAAGATTCCCGTCATCACTTTCGAAATAAACGATTCCTTTCTCCACCGCTGGCTGGCAGCGTACCAGGCCCTGGGTCGCAAATTTCCACCGAACCTTTCCTGTCTGGGCTTCAATACAATAGAGATTGTGATCGTCGCTGCCAATATAAATATCTCCATTGTAATACGTTGGGGAAGAATAAACGGGACTCCCGGTATTTAATGTCCAGATAATTTCGGCGGCCATTGATCGCCCCGGGAAAAACAAGAAAAACAGGATCGAAAGGGTCAGGATCTTGTTCAGGATGCCATTTTTTTCCATGGTTGATGTGTTTTTGATTAATAATTGGGCAGGGAGGCTTCCGGTTGAAAATTAAAACCTCACAATATCAGATGAACAAATGGGCTTTTACCCTACGCTTTT
>JBJKPL010000181.1:0-2110 GCA_046706345.1 Candidatus Sulfidibacterium sp. | reverse complement strand
GGTCCCTTTCAGGTTCAGAAAGGCACCACAATAATAGCGGCCGTTTTTGTCGATGGAAAGCTGATGGAAGAACCCGGAGTCCTTCGGGTAAAATAAGTTGTGATTCGAAAACTATTTCTGTTGCAACGCTTCTGCAATGGCATGTTGCGCCATGGGGATCATCACCGGAAATCCCGCCAGGTTGGGATGCACCCCGTCGTCACTGTAAGCTTTCTTAAAGCCGTTGTCAGGGGTGGCAAACTTTGAAAAATAATCCAGATAGACATAATGGTGCCTGGCCGCATAGCCCTTGATCCAGCGGTTCATCGCCACAATCTTCGGTGCCGGATGCACGCCGTGATGCCACCAGAAATCCAGCGAAGGCAACATTGAACATAAAACGACACGGATGTGATGTGCGGTAGCCAGATCGCACATGGAAGCCAGGTTGTCCTGGATCATTTTGGGCGTCTCAGGACCGGTATTGCCGGCGATGTCGTTCTCTCCTGCCAGGATCAGCACCACTTTCGGATGCAGGTCGATCACATCGGCACGAAACCGCAACAGGATCTGAGGTGTGGTCTGCCCGCTGATGCCCCGGTCCAGATAATGATTCTTCGAAAAAAATTCAGGACAGTTCTTGATCCAGAAATCCGTGATGGAATTGCCCATAAATACCGCTTCCACCTTGTAATTTTTCAATGCCAGGATGGAGTCGTTTTTTGCCCGGTATCTTCCCCGGTTGGGCCAGTCCTGTGGCTGTTACGTCATCCCTGAAAACAACAGGGTGCATAGCATTATAACTAGGATCTTATTTTTCATGATAAATGATTCCTTGATCTGAAAGGCGTCAAATGTAGGCAGAAAAATCCGAAATAGAAACGGGTCAGATCAGGCTAGCTGCCGCAGCAACGTTTCCATCTCCTTCTGCATCTCCCGGGCTTTTTCGCCCGCTTTAACAGCAAAATCTTTTCCGGAGGAAGCATACAGAATGCCCCGTGAAGAGTTTACCAGCAGTCCGCAATGGTCGTTCATGCCGTATTTTGCCACTTCGCTCAGGCTGCCGCCTTGTGCACCCACACCGGGCACCAGCAGAAAATGATCGGGGATGATGGCACGGATGTCTTTTAAAGCTTCGGCTTTGGTAGCGCCTACTACATACATCAGCTGGTCCTTTGTCCCCCAGCTTTTGGAAATGGCGATCACTTTTTCGAAGAGCTTCTCCCCATTGGCATTTTCAAAATACTGAAAATCGGAAGCGCTGGCATTGGATGTCAGGGCGAGCAACACAGCCCAGCGGTCTTGATATTCCAGAAAAGGTGAAACGGTGTCTTGTCCCATGTAGGGCGAAAGGGTTACGGCATCCACATCCAGTTCTTCGAAAAAGGCACGGGCGTACATTCCCGACGTATTTCCGATGTCACCGCGCTTGGCATCGGCGATGATGAAAACATCCTGGCTCAGGCTGTGCAGATATTTCAGCGTTTTTTTCAGGCTTTCCCATCCGGCCGTTCCCTGTGCCTCGTAAAACGCCAGATTGGGTTTATATGCCGCCGTATAGGGCAATGTGGCATCGATAATTTCCTTGTTGAATTCAAAGCAGGGATCGGGGCCGGCTTTCAGATGTTCCGGGATTTTCCTGATATCGGTATCCAGTCCGACACAAAGAAAGGACTTCTTTTTCCGGATCAGCTGAAAGAGTTGCTCGTAGTTCATCGCATGGGTTTTGGTGACAGGTGTTAATTTTCAATATCTTCTTTCAGCCGTTCGGCGTTTTCGGCCATCTGCAGTTTGTCGATCACCTCCTGAATGTCGCCGTCGATGATCGACTGCAGGTTGTACAGCGTGAGGTTGATCCGGTGATCGGTGACGCGGCCCTGCGGCCAGTTATAGGTCCGGATCTTGGCCGAACGGTCGCCGGTAGAGACCATGGTTTTCCGCTTGGAGGACATCTCCTCCAGGTATTTGTTGTATTCCCTTTCATAGAGCCGGGTGCGGAGGACTTTCATGGCTTTCGCCAGATTTTTGATCTGGGATTTCTCATCCTGACAGGTCACCACGATGCCCGAGGGAATGTGCGTCAGGCGGATGGCGGAATAGGTAGTGTTCACCGACTGACCGCCGGGACCGG
>JBJKPL010000180.1:0-1777 GCA_046706345.1 Candidatus Sulfidibacterium sp. | reverse complement strand
GTCCCAATGATGGGGTCTCCGCCGATTCCGATCGCAGTTGTCTGTCCTAAGCCCACCTTGGTCAGCTGATCCACGGCTTCATAGGTCAGGGGGTGCCGGAACGGGAGACGATCCCTACCCGGCCCTTTTGATGGATAAAACCGGGCATGATGCCGACTTTGGCTTCACCTGGCGTGATCACGCCAGGACAATTCCGTCCGATCAGACGGCAGTCTCTTCCGGTGAGATATTCCTTCACTTTCACCATGTCTTCGGTCGGGATGCCTTCGGTGATGCAGATGATGACTTTGATGCCTGCTTCGGCCGCTTCCATGATGGCATCTGCCGCAAAGGCAGGCGGTACAAAAATCACCGAAACATTGGCCTGAGCCTGATCCACAGCATCTTTTACCGTATTGAAAACGGGTTTGTCCAGATGGGTTTGTCCGCCTTTTCCGGGGGTTACACCCCCTACTACCTGAGTTCCGTATTCGATCATCTGGGAAGCATGAAAAGTACCTTCACTTCCCGTAAATCCCTGAACGATCACCCTGGAATCTTTATTAACTAAAACACTCATTGAATATAAATTTTTTTGATCTGTAGAAAGAAGTCCCAAAGGTAAAAGGTTTTTTGTAAACAATTGAAAATTCTTGAGTATTTTTGTTATTTATTAATTAATTTAAATTAACCCATGACCCCTTACCATTCAAACACTTACACTACAGATACTATCTGTGCTCCCGCAACAGCCCCGGGCATGGGCGCCATTGCAATTATCAGATTATCAGGAGAAAAGAGCCTCCCGATCCTATTAGGAATTTTTAAGGATTCTTCGCCCAAATTATCTGCCCGGACCATTCGACCACGATACCAATATTTCGGCCAGATCTACGACAATAAAAACCTGCTGGATGAGGTGCTGGTGAGCTATTTCAAGGCACCGCACTCCTACACAGGAGAAGATGTGGTGGAAATTTCCTGCCACGGATCGGAGTTCATTCAGGAACAACTGGTGCAGCTACTGATCCGGAAAGGGGCCCGTATGGCCCAGCCCGGTGAATTTACCATGCGCGCGTTCCTGAACGGAAAAATGGATTTGTCCCAGGCAGAAGCTGTAGCCGATCTGATCGCTTCGGAATCTATCAGCGCACATAAAATGGCAATCCAGCAAATGCGGGGCGGATTCTCGCATAAGATCGCCGAACTCAGAACCAAAATGGTGGAGTTTGCCTCCCTCATAGAACTGGAATTGGATTTCAGCGAAGAGGACGTGGAATTTGCTGACAGAAAGCGCTTTCTTGAATTGGTGAAAGATCTCAGGAACGAACTGGAACAACTGAAAAATTCCTTCCGGATGGGCAATGTGCTGAAGAAAGGCATCCCGGTAGCCATTGTGGGAAAACCCAACACAGGCAAGTCCACCCTGTTGAATGCTTTACTCAACGAGGAAAAAGCCATCGTTTCGGATATTCCGGGCACGACCCGGGATGCCATTGAAGACACCATTGCCCTGGAAGGCTATACCTTCCGCTTTATTGATACGGCGGGGCTTCGCCGGTCCGAAGACCAGATCGAGACCAAAGGCATTGAGATCACCTACGATAAGATCAACCGGGCCTCGGTTATCCTGTACGTCTGCGAAATCACGGAAGAAGAAGAACAGGGAAATGAGGAGATACTGGAAGAGTTTAAATCCTATATCCAGGATCAGAACCGTCATTTTATCCTGGTCGCCAATAAAATCGACATGATGCAGGAAATTCCGGCCCACCTGAATGAATTACTGGAACTGGAA
>JBJKPL010000179.1:0-9812 GCA_046706345.1 Candidatus Sulfidibacterium sp. | reverse complement strand
GGTCAGGGGGTTGAAGATATATTTTAACGCCGGTATCCGGAACTAATGGCCTGCCAGATAAGTGCTTCCCGAAAGGACCAGGAGGAGTATTAAAAGATCGTTCATAACGTCTTGAAATTTATGAATGGCTAAGTTATAAAAACTAATGGTTTGAACCCGGAAGTCTTTACCCGGATCGGGAAAGAATCGGGTTTTATTTACGGCAGGAGTTCCGGATTCTGGGCGATCATGCCGCTGGCGATACAGGTTTTCTCTTCCGTATCATAGATCACGGCAAACTGTCCGGGGGCGATGCCGGAGATCTTGTTTTCCGATACGATCCGCAGCCCCTTTTCATCGCGGATGAGCTTACCGGTATTGAATTCGGGCTGGTGGCGGATCTTGAATTTGATGTCGTGGAGGCCGCTGTAATCGTGGACCGTATTCAGAAAGTGAAGGTCTTCGAGCCAGATTTTGTCGTCGTACTGGGCGATGGGATCATAGCCGTTGGAGACGTACACAATATTCTTTTCGATGTCTTTCTTTACCACGAACCAGGGACCGCCGCCCAGTCGCAGTCCGCGCCGCTGGCCGATGGTATGGAACCAGAACCCCTGGTGTTCGCCCAGCACTTTTCCGGTTTCGAGTTCTATGATCTCACCTGTTTTTTCGCCGGCATATTTTTTGATAAAGTCCGTATAGTTGATCTTGCCCAGGAAGCAGATCCCCTGGCTGTCGGGCCGGTGGGCGCTGGGCAGCTTCATGTCGGAAGCGACCCGGCGGACTTCTTTTTTCTGCAGATGGCCGATGGGAAACAGGGTCTTGGCCAGTTGTTCGGGCGTGATCTGTCCAAGAAAATACGTCTGGTCTTTCACCCGGTCGGCAGCCGTGGAAAGGAAAGCCCCTTCTTCGGTATCGTAACGCGTGGCATAATGGCCTGTGGAGATGCGGTCGAAGTCCTTCCCGAAACGGTCGTTGAACGCTCCGAATTTGATCAGTAAATTGCACATGATGTCCGGATTGGGCGTCAGGCCGGCTTTCACACTTTCGATGGTATACTTCACCACCGTGTCCCAGTATTCTTTTTGGAGATCCACCACATCGAATTTACAACCATACTTTTTGGCGATCCAGGTGGTGATCTCGATGTCTTCTTCCGACGGGCAGTCCATGAACGACGGCTCGTCTTCCATCCCGATTTTGATGTAAAAGATATGGGGGTCGTAACCCTGTTCCTTCAACAACGGAACGGTTACCGAACTGTCTACGCCTCCCGATACCAATGCAGCAATTTTCATCCTGATAAAATTTCGGTGCAAAGGTCGCAAAAATGTTTACAGGTTTTTAACGGCTGTTATCCTTGATTTATTTAGAATTCTTCCTGCGTTACCATCGCATAAAAAACTGTACTTTTGGGGGATGGAATAAACAGTTTATTTTAAAATTTACCACTATGTACGGAGAATATAAAAATCATCTGATTAAGGAAATCAAAGACATCAGGGAGAGCGGCCTGTATAAGGAAGAAAGAATTATTGTCAGTCCCCAGAAGGCCGAGATTGAATTGGCGTCAGGACAGAAAGTGCTGAATTTTTGCGCCAACAATTACCTGGGCTTGTCGAATCATCCCGAGCTCATCAAAGCAGCCAAGGAAGGCCTGGATACACATGGTTATGGCATGTCCTCTGTGCGCTTTATCTGCGGTACGACCGATCTGCATAAGAAACTGGAAAAGAAAATCGCCGAATTTTTCGGTACCGAAGACACCATACTTTATGCTGCCGCTTTCGATGCCAATGGTGGGGTTTTCGAGCCGTTGCTTACGGAAGAGGACGCCATTATTTCCGACAGCCTGAACCATGCCTCCATCATCGACGGGGTAAGGCTTTGCAAGGCCGAAAGGTACCGTTATCCCAATGCGGATATGGCAGCTCTGGAGGAAGAATTAAAAAAAGCCCAAAAGAACCGTTTCCGGATCATTGTGACCGACGGGGTTTTCAGCATGGACGGCAATGTGGCTCCGGTTGACAGGATCGTGGCGCTGGCTGAGAAATACAACGCCCTCGTGATGGTGGACGAAAGCCACTCTGCAGGCGTAGTCGGTGCCACGGGCCGGGGGGTCAGCGAATATTTCGACATTACAGGCAAGATCGATCTGATCACCGGTACGCTTGGAAAATCCTTTGGCGGCGCCATTGGCGGGTTTACCACCGGCAGGAAAGAAATCATCGAAATGTTGCGTCAGCGTTCCCGTCCGTATTTGTTTTCCAATTCGCTGCCTCCTATGGTGGTCAATGCCGGTATTCGGATGATGGAAATGATGAGCGAAACCAACGAATTGCAGGATAAGCTGCACGAGAATACCGATTATTTCATGGCGAAGATGGGAAAAGCAGGGTTTGATATCAAACCCACCAAATCGGCAATTTGTGCCGTGATGCTTTACGACGCCAAGCTTTCTCAGGATTTCGCAGCCAAACTTTTGGATGAAGGTATTTATGTGATTGGTTTCTATTACCCGGTCGTCCCCAAAGGGGAAGCCCGTATCCGGGTTCAGCTTTCTGCCGGACATGAAAAGAAAGATCTGGATAAGGCGGTTACTGCTTTTATTAAGGTGGGTAAAGAACTTGGTGTGATAAAATAACGGAGTTTACAGTAGATAATTTTCATCGTGATTTTCGGAATCGGTACAGACATCATTGAAATTCACCGGATCGAAGAGGCGTTCAACCGTTGGGAGTGTTTGCGGGATAAGATTTAGACGCGGCGTGAACAAGTATACTGCGACGGAAGGAATCATGCCCGGTTTGAGAGCTATGCGGCCCGTTATGCCGCGAAGGAGGCGTTGTTTAAGGCCCTGGGTACGGGTTATCGTTATGGGTTTGCCTTTAATGAAGTGGAAGTGATGAATGATACGCTGGGGAAACCCGAAATTGAGGCGCATGGAAAAGTCCTGCAATATTTGCGGGAAAACCAGATTGCCCAGATTCATCTTTCGCTTTCCCACGCCAAAGAAAATGCGGTGGCGTATGTCATCCTCGAGAAATAGCTTAAATGCCTCCCTGTGGGTCCGTAAGGAAATACCGGGCGGTTTCTTTAATGGTTTCTTTAACGGGTTTGAATCGGAACCCTGTTTCTGTCAGTATTTTTTCGTTGCTATAGTGGTAAAGACTGTTTGCCGTTTGGGCTGTTTCGCGTGTGATCAACGGGGGCTTGCCGGTAAAAAGGCTCAATGCTTTCAGTGACCGCCAGGCGATGGCACTGAGAGTCGGTCCGGCTCTGTGTTTCGGTGGCGTCACTTTTAATTCTTCGGCCATCCAGTCAAAAAGTTGTTTGTAGGCGATGTTTTCTGCGGTCACAATAAATCGTTGGGCCTCGGTTTTGCTCTTCATTAAGCCGATCATGATGCTGGCCAGGTCGTTAACGTCTACGTATCCGTTGGTGCCGGAGGTATAAAATTTTAAACCTTTATAAACCTGTTTAAAAAGGCGTGCGCTGCTTTGGTTCCAGTTTCCGGGTCCCAGGATGATGGTGGGATTGACGATGACGGCATGTAATCCTTCCGCAATACCCCGCCACACTTCCCGCTCTCCTTCATATTTTGAGATGCCGTAAGCTGATATTTTGGATAAATTTTCCAGTACAATTTCTTCATGGGTGAGGGCCGATTCGGAGGCACGACCGATGGCTGCAATGGAACTTACATGGCATAGTTTCGCTATTTTTTTTTCGATACCGGCGTTGACTACATTTTCGGTTCCTTTTACATTTACTTCAAAAAGTTGCTGCCGATCTTTTTTGTCAAACGATACCTTTCCGGCGGTATGATAAACCTGGCTGTCTTTTGAAAATATCGCCTTCAGGGTGTCGTAATCAGTAACGTCACCCGAGACCCAGTTGATTTTTTTGAACACCCCTGGGTCCTTAAAATACCACTGAAAAATTTTTTTAACCATTGAAAGATCCGACTGGGGTCTTTTCAGTGCTGTTATTTCGGTATTTTCCTGGACCAGGTGGACGAGGAGGTGGGACCCCAGGAGACCGGTACCACCGGTTACAATAATTTTTTTGTTTCCTTCGTTTGTCATCTAATGAGTCTGGAACATTTGCTTCCGGACTACAAAAATAGAGGAAACGGTAGCGCGAAGGATAATAAGTGTTTATTTTGCAAAAAAAATTTCGGGATCGGTTCTCCGTTTGTTTTGAATTCCTGGTTTTGGTCAGAGAATTTTGCTTTTGTTTTCTTAAAAATTACGGAAAATTCTTGACCAAGGCAAAAGGGAATTTTAAATATGGGCAGGATTTTGGGTTGAAATGGTCTCAGGGCCCCATTGTAAATTATTTAAATGATTGAATATCAATATAATAAAAATAGATTTCAGTTAAATGAGGAACGTGTTTCCAGCTGGCTCGAAAAAGTGATTCTGGAGGAAAATTCCACTCTTGGGGAGATTGGCTATGTTTTTTGTGATGATGAGGAGCTGCTCGAAATAAACCAGAAATTTCTTTCTCATGATACCTATACCGATGTAATCACTTTTTCAAATTCTGACATTCGCGGAATTATTTCGGGGGAGATCTATATCAGTTTCGAACGTGTTCAGGAAAACTCCTTGTTTTCCGGATTTGATTTTGAAAGGGAACTTCACAGGGTTATGGTACATGGGGTTTTGCACTTGTTGGGATATCCGGATAAAAGGCCAGAAGAAGAAAGGCGCATGCGCCAAAAGGAGGATTATTACCTATCTTTGTTTTAATAAAGGGTTATTTGTTTCACGTGAAACACAAAACGATGTTTGATGAATATGATGTGATAGTAGTTGGCGCCGGTCATTCCGGGTCGGAGGCCGCAGCTGCGGCTGCCAACCTCGGATCCAAAGTCCTGCTCGTCACTATGAATATGGCTACCATTGCTCAAATGTCCTGCAATCCCGCCATGGGCGGAATTGCCAAAGGACAAATACTTAGAGAAATTGATGCCCTCGGCGGTTATTCTGCCCTGGTTACGGATCGTACCATGATACAGTTTCGTATGTTGAATAAATCTAAGGGGCCCGCCATGTGGAGTCCTCGCGCC
Source organism: Candidatus Sulfidibacterium sp. (assembly GCA_046706345.1). Lineage (GTDB taxonomy): Bacteria > Bacteroidota > Bacteroidia > Bacteroidales > F082 > Sulfidibacterium. Next base: position 4,756 of record JBJKPL010000179.1, on the reverse strand, counting down.
CAAAGCGACCGGATGTTGTTTTCGCATGAATGGCGCCGGATGCTTGAGCAAACGCCTAATGTGGATTTTTGGCAGGACACTGTGGTTAATCTTATCATTGAAAATGGTGGAGTACGTGGTGTAAGAACGGCCATGGGGCACGAGATCTTTTCCAGGTCGGTAATCCTTACTAACGGGACTTTCCTGAATGGGAAGATACACATAGGAAAGACTAATTTTACCGGTGGCCGGATGGGGGATCCTGCCAGTCTTAATCTGAGCGACCAGCTTGCCTCTTTCGGTTTCGAATGTGCCCGCCTTAAGACAGGAACCCCTGTACGGGTTGATGGGCGGACCATTGATTTTTCCAAGATGGAAGAACAAAAAGGCGATGAGGATCCCGGACAATTTTCCTTCCTTGAAAAGGCTCCTCTCAAAATTCAAAGGAGTTGCTGGATTACCTTTACCTCCCAGGACGTACACGATGAATTAAAATTGGGCTTTGCAGATTCTCCCATGTTTAGCGGGAGGATTCAAGGGGTGGGTCCCCGGTATTGCCCTTCTATCGAAGACAAAATTGAGCGGTTTTCAGATAAAGACAAGCATCAGCTCTTTATTGAACCTGAAGGGTGGAATACCGTGGAATATTATGTAAATGGGTTTTCCTCTTCTCTTCCTGATAATATCCAATTTGATGCACTACGGATGATTCCCGGTTTTGAAAAAGCCAAAATTTTCAGACCGGGTTACGCCATCGAATACGATTATTTTCCGCCCACTCAGCTTCAGAAGAATCTTGAAACCAAAAAAGTTAAAAATCTCTTTTTTGCCGGCCAGATCAATGGAACCACCGGTTATGAGGAGGCAGCCGCTCAGGGTATTATGGCAGGGATCAATGCCCATCTGAAAGTGGAAGGAAAGGAACCCTTTGTCTTAAATCGTTCGGAAGCCTATATAGGTGTTTTGATAGATGATCTTGTTACAAAAGGGGTGGATGAACCCTATCGGATGTTTACTTCGCGGGCCGAACACCGGATCTTATTGCGGCAGGACAATGCAGACATGCGTTTGACGGAGAAATCCTATCGCTTGGGACTGGCCACAAGAAAACGTTATGAAGTGATGTTGCAAAAGAAAGCGAAAATTGAACAATTGCTCGATTTTCTTTCAAAAGTAAGTATTGCTCCTGAAGAGATCAATGATGCCCTGGAAAAGGCAGGTACGAGTCCCCTGAAACAAAAGGTGAAAATGACCACGTTGTTGCTTCGCCCACAGGTCGAGTTTGCCCTGTTGGCAGAAGGACATGCCGATCTTAAACAATTTATGGAAGATAACGACATGGACCGGGAGATTCAGGAGGCAGTCGAAATTCAGATCAAATACGAAGGATATATCGATAAAGAACGTGAAATGGCCATGAAATTAGGCAAGTTTGAAGACATTCGGCTCAAACCGGACTTCGATTATCACAGCCTTCATTCTTTATCTTTCGAAGCACGAGAGAAATTAAACAAAGTGAAACCCACATCCATTGGGCAAGCCTCTAGGATAAGTGGCGTTTCTCCTTCCGATATCAATGTTTTGCTGGTCTTTCTTGGAAGATAGCCCGGTGTTCCACGTGAAACAAGATTTATGGTGACGATAGAAAAATGCCCGGTTTGCGGTGCAACGCAATTTTCCAATTTTCTGGCGGTACAGGATTATTTCCTTACCAAGGAACCGTTTCAACTGCAACAATGTTCTTCCTGCAGTTTTGTTTTTACCAATCCTCGACCCGGAGAAGATGCTTTGCCCCGGTATTATGATTCTCCGGACTATCTTTCACACCACAGTCAGGGTTTTAACCTTGTAAATTTCGTCTATCAGTCACTTCGACGGATCAATATTCACAATAAATATTCTTTGATCCGACGCTATGTGCCCCAGGGAACGTTACTGGATGTCGGCTGCGGCACCGGAGAATTGCTTTCTTATTTCCAGCAAAGAAAATGGCGGGTTAAAGGGATTGAACCCAATACTCAGGCACGTGAATTTGCCATAAAGCACCATGATCTCGACATTCTGGATGAATCCGGCCTGGAAACCATTCCCCCCAATTCCTTTGATGTGATCTCTCTTTGGCATGTGTTAGAACACGTGCCGGATCCTCAGCAAAGGATCAAAGCGCTATCCGGCTTGCTCAAACCTTTTGGGTACCTGGTGATTGCCTTGCCGAACCTGAATTCCTGGGATGCGCAGTATTATGGTCAGCACTGGGCCGCCTATGATGTCCCCAGACACCTTCACCATTTTACCAAAAAGACCATTTCGTATTTGGTTGAAAAATGTCAATTCCGTCTGATTGCATCTTATCCGATGAAAATGGATGCCTATTTTGTTTCGATGTTGAGTGAGAAATACCGCCATCAGCGGAACCGCTATTTTTCAGCCGCGATCCAAGGGTTCCGGTCCAATACTTCTGCACGGAATACGGGTGAATTTTCAAGCCTGATCTACGTTTTTAAAAGCAAGCGCTGATCGTCAATTCCGGCCCGGTTTTTGTTAATTCCCTTTTAATTCCTCGTGTCAGGGTTCGCTTATTTATCTGCCACCCGTCGCGGGACCGAGCCAATTTTATTCTTATTTTTACGGATCTCCTAAAGTGAACTTCATGGCCAGGAAAATTGTAAACACAACCCGTTTTTCTTTTCTCTATTACCTTGCAGGGGCCATTGTTGTGGGACTTCTCCTCGCCGCCGCCATTCACAATACAAACCTTAACAAAGAGAGTGATTATGTAGCAAAACAAGTTGATAAACAGCTTGTTAAGGCACGGGTTAATGTAATTAACACAGATTCTTTGGTTAGCCGTTTTCTCGATGGGAAACAGGAGCTAAACTGGAAAAATCTGGACCGATATTTTCATGATCTCAACCAGATTGTGGTGATCCGGCAAGGCGACTCCCTTATTTACTGGAACCAGTCAGACTGGCCAGTCCTGGATGCGCACCTGCCTTCCGGAATTACCCGTTTGATTTCTGCCAAAGAGGGATGGTTTATGGCATTAATGCAACACCATGGCGCCTTTACCGTCTTGGTTTTCTATAAAATCCAAAATAATTTTCCGGTCCATAATGCATTGCTAACAAGTCAAATAGATGGTGAATTCTCGCTCCCGGCGGGTGTGAAACTGGTCCCGTTGAATAAGTCGGCGCCGGGGACGGTCGCCTTGAAATCCTTCCCTGTGGGCTTCCGGATCATCAATCACTTCATATCGCATGAGAGGCTGTTTTTTCTCTTTGGCCTCTGTGCGTTGGGATATTTATTGTTTTTTCTATTCCTTGAATCACTGTTGGGCCGGTTGCGGATTTTCCAACCGGAAAAACGTAAATGGATCCCCGTTTTCCTTTCGATCCTTTTTATCGTGCTTGTCAGGTATTTTGATTTTGTCACCGGATTTCCCGGAATTCTGCGGCAATCTTTTCTGTTCACGGATGCGGTGGGTTTGGTCCCTGGGTTTAAAACCCTGGGTGATATTCTACTAAACTTGCTGATCTTGTTCCTGGCAGCCTGGAAACTACGCCGGTTGGTATACGAAAAGGACTTTCCGAATACTACGTTTTCCCCAGGGATCGCCGTCACGTTTCTTGTCCTTGCTTTTCTTTTGAATTTTGGGCTGTTTTATGTAACTAACAATATGTTAACAAGTTACGATAATCAGTTTATGTTAAATAGTTCATTTTTCAGCAATTACGGGTTTAACGATCTGATTTACTTTGCTTTTCTGAGTTTGTTGGTGTTCCTCTTTTCCGATGCAGTGGCCCGCACGATCCGGTATAGCCGCTTGAATAAGGTCGCGGTGCTCCCGATGATGTTGTTGGCCGGAATGATCCTGGGTTTTGTTTTCCCTACCGCATGGAAAGTGCTGTTGGTGACCTGGATTTCATTTATGCTGATGATTACCATTTCTTATTTTTTCTCTTTCCGCAGGAATCCCTACTTCTATTCCATTTTTCTGTTGGTTGTGCTTGCCATTTCCGACGCGTTCCTTTTTAATTTTGCCAAAGAAAAAGTCCGAAACGAACACCAGGAAATCACCGCCAGCCTGTTGTCGCAGCGCAATGATCCCTATTTTGAGTTTCAGTTCCGGGGCGTATCTCAACAGATCCTCAACGATACAACCTTTCGAAAGATGCTCGCCAATAGTCCCGAAGGAAAAGAAGCCATCCTTTCCCATTACATCGAGAAAACCTATTTTAGCGGCCGCTTCGATGCCTACACCCAACAATTTACGTTGTGTCGCCCGGGGCAGCGACTCCAAATCCAGCCGGGAAACCAGATCGTACCCTGCGACGAATATTTCGGTTCGCTTCCCGGCAAAGTGGTGGCTCAGACGCCGGACTACAGCCTTTCGCTTATCACGAACAATCAGGAGAATATTTATTACCTGGCGACTTTCCGCTTTCATGATGTGGGTAAAGCCCATGGAAACCTGAATCTCTACATAGAATTTTTTGCCGATCTGATGCCGGGTGGAGTCGGCTACCCCCAGCTTTTAACGGATGCACACCAGCGGGTCCTCCGGCTGGCCGGCTATTCCTTTTCACGCTACCTGGACGGGAATCTGCAATACAAATTCGGCGATTTTCCTTACCCTGTGGACTTTAAGTATTTCAGTGGGGAGCCACTGGATCAGTTCTTTACGCTGGAGAATTACAAACACATTATCATCCGTATCGGGACCCGGGGTTTCCTTGTGATCAGCCGGCCCAGGACGTCGCTCTCCATGGCCATGTTG
>JBJKPL010000178.1:0-3429 GCA_046706345.1 Candidatus Sulfidibacterium sp. | reverse complement strand
GCCGACAACAGGAAATAGATAAAATCCTCCCGGGTACGATAGGTAAAATTGTTGTGATAGAACAGCTTGTTTTCTTTAAAATAAACCAGATCGAAGTTCTCTTCATGCACATCCACAAAGAAGTGGTTGGGATTGAGTTTGTTTTTGTATCCGGCCCACAAGCTTTCGATCAAAGCGGTAGAGTAATGCACAATCTTTCCGTTGGGCCAGAAACTCTTCACTTTCTCCGCCACCGAATTGGGGAGATAGTAGATATTGTAGGAATCGGCATTACTCAGCCGGTCGAAAACAATACGGTGGTCTTCCTGAAAAGGCTGATTAAAACCCAGGTAGAGATTTTTGTTGTTCTTATCAAAAAGCGGTGCCGGCACCAGCGTGCTGAAGTTGTTCTGCATCAGGAAATAAAATTCCTTAAAGGGATAGGCAAACCACCCCTGATCGCTGAGGATCAGGTCAAAGAATACCGGGATTTCGGCGAGGTCTTTCTTTTCATCAAAAGCATAAGCCTGTAATCCCAGGATCTTATTCTTCTCGGGATGAAAGATGATAAAAGCAAGGCCATGCAACCTGAATTGCATGGCCATGACATACGATCTTGTATGGGACTCTTTAAAAGACTTATCCAGAAAACTGGTATGTGGCTTTATGCTTAAAGGCATAATGGGAAATTTTTATTCCCAGTTGCCGTCAGTGGAAGGCTCTGTCATGGAGCCAACTTTAAGTCCGGGATATTTCTTGATTTCTGTTTGACTGGCGATCAGGTTAATGACCAACTGATTATCCAATCCTGCCAGATAGGCCGTATAGGGTGCTTCGCAAAGGAATACGTTCACATTCACCCCGCCTTTTTTGATGACCCCTGCCTGCAGCTTAAAGGTCGAGTCACTGGAGAATGGAATAATATTGATTTTGTGAAAATCAAACTTGGGATTTTTTCCAAACAGCGAGTCTGCCACGCGAACATAACCGACCGTATCGTTGATGGTTCGTGTGTAGGTAGTGTCTTTAGGATCCGGGATCATCTTTACTACGGGAATTTCGGCCGTACCCATAAAGTTGATCAGCGTATCAAACGAACCGGTGTACCGGTTGTTCAGCTGCCGGTAAATAAATTCGGCAGACCGGATTCCCTTAAGATACTGAATGACCACTGCTTCACGTTCTTTTTTCACCTGGTCAAACCGCACAGGGGTCATGATGCTGTCATAAATCAAATAACCTAAAACTACAATAATGGCTATTAAAACAGTTTGATAAATTTTGTTTTTCATGCTTAATTAATTTACCGGACAAATTTATAATTTTTTTTATTCTTTTCAGCCAATTGTTCTTTTAACCTGAATTTTAAAATACCCATATGCAAATATAAGATTTACAATTCTTTAAACAACGGGATTTCATGGAGTAATTTGTAGTTTCGATTTTCGTAATCCATTTTGCAACAATAATGGCTCAAACCATTACTGACCATCAAAAAATTTGCATGCAAAACGAAATTATAGGAGGCCACCTGATCCAGCACGTTTTGGTTCAGCTTTACCGAGGGCGCCTTGAATTCTATGAGCACCAGCGGGGTGCCGTCATTTTGGAAAACCACCGCATCAAAACGTTTGCTCCTGCCCAGGATGATAAGCTGTTTTTCCACACTGATGAGCGAAGCCGGATACCCTTTTGCCTCCGACAGGAAATGCAGAAAATGCTGGCGAACCCATTCTTCGGGGGTCAGTTTCACAAATTTCCTCCGGAAGTCATCAAAGATCTCGCGTTCGCCGCGTTCCGTTTCACGCGCTTTGACAGCATATCCCGGCAAATTTAAATCCATACGTCTTGCAAATTGGAGCGGTAAAATTAAAATAATTCATTTTGTTGCTGTTCTTTTTTGATTTTTTGGAAAAATCCACCATCACGGGCAACCGAGAAAATCTTAAATTTGCATGTAAAAAGGATGAAAACGAAACTCGAAATCGTCAAAGACTGGCTTCCGCGATACACGGGGATGCCGCTCGAAAGCTTCGGAGAGTACATTCTCCTGACAAACTTCGACCAATTCATTGACCTTTTTTGTGAATGGTACCACGTGGAAGTGGCCGACCGGGAAAAGCCCATGGCCGCCGCCACCGCCGAGGATATCACCATCATCAATTTTGGAATGGGCAGTGCCAATGCGGCTACCATCATGGACCTGCTGGCAGCCATTGAGCCCAAAGCGGTGTTGTTCCTGGGAAAATGCGGCGGGTTGAAGAAAAAGAATGCCGTCGGCGACCTGATCCTTCCCATTGCCGCCATCCGCGGCGACGGAACCTCCAACGACTACTTCCCATCCAAGGTCCCGGCCCTGCCTGCTTTTAACCTGCAGAAAGCCATTTCATCCACCATCAGCGAGTTTTCAAGAGACTATTGGACCGGAACGGTTTTTACTACCAACCGCCGGGTATGGGAACACGACAATAAATTTAAAAAACTCCTGAGAAAAACCCGAAGTATGGCCATCGACATGGAAACCGCCACCATTTTCAGTGTGGGATTTTATAACAAAATTCCTACCGGAGCCCTGCTCCTGGTGACCGATCAGCCCATGATCCCCGAAGGCATCAAAACCCAGGTGAGCGACCAGGCCGTCAATGCCAGCTTTGTGGAAGAACACGTGAGAATCGGCATCAAATCCCTGGAAGAATTGAAAAACAAAGGCGTTTCCGTCAAACATTTAAGATTTTGATCTGTACATCCGAGAAACAGGTTTTAGAACCCCTGAAGAATAAAATCTATAGCCCTGTATACTTTTTTTACGGGGAAGAACCGTATTATATTGATTCACTGACCAATTACCTGGAAGAAAACACGTTGGAGGAAGCCGATCGTGACTTCAATCAGACTGTTGTCTACGGCCGCGATACAACGCCCCGCGATATCATTGATCTGGCGCGCCGGTTTCCCATGATGGGCAACTATCTGGTGGTGGTCGTAAAAGAAGCCCAGGATCTGGGCAACATCGAACTCCTGGAGCCGTATTTTCAGGTACCCTCAGCCTCGACCATCCTGGTGATCAATTATAAATACAAAAAGCTCGACAAAAGAAAATCCACTTTCAAACTGCTCAGCAAATCCAAAGAGGTCGTTCTTTTTGAATCGGCCAAACTATACGACAACCAGGTGCCCGACTGGATCAGCGATAAAGTCCGGAGCCTGGGATCCACCATTTCTCCGGGCTCGGCTCTGCTGCTTTCCGAATATCTCGGCAATGACCTGAGCCGCATCAGCAACGAGATCCAGAAACTCATGATCACGCTGAAACCCGGCGATCCCATCACTTCCGACCTGATCGAGCAAAACATCGGCATCAGCAAAGAATTCAATATTTTCGAGCTCACCAAGGCTTTCAGTCACCGGGATGCTTTCAGGGCCTTCCGGATCATCCAGTATTTCGAGGCC
>JBJKPL010000177.1:0-13462 GCA_046706345.1 Candidatus Sulfidibacterium sp. | reverse complement strand
ATCATAGATCCAAATGTCCTGTGCCAGGCCGCCTTCGTAGCGTTTCCAGGTACGGAAGTTGCGGAAGATGCGGTTGTAGGCAATTTTGGAGCCGTCGGGACTGTAGGACATCACGCCACCTTTGGGCAGGGGCAGTTGTTCGGGCAGGCCGCCCATCTTACTGACCTCAAAGGGCTGGCCGAACCAGGAGTTCCAGGTCGCCCGGCGGGATAGGAAGACGATATTTTTACCGTTGGGTGTCCAGGTCATGACCATGTTGTCAGGTCCCCAGCGGGTGGGCGCTTTGCTGACCACATCGGAGTGGTACGTTAACCGGGTGACGGCGCCGCCGTCGGCGGGGATGGTATAGACATCCACATTGCCGGCATATTGTCCGGTAAAGGCAATGGTTTGTCCATCGGGAGAAAACCGGGGCATCATATCATAGCCCGGGTCGGTAGTCAGTCGGGTGGCCACACCGCCTTCGCGGCTGACACGCCAGAGGTTTCCGCCGGCTTCGAACACAATGGTGTTGTTATGCAGCGTCGGAAACCGGCACAACAGCGCATCCCCGTTGCCGGTAGTCGCCGCCGTGGCCATAGCAGGTGCCCCTCCCAGCAGCAATACCAGCAGAAGGGACAACAAAGTATAATGACGATTCATAATAAAAAAATTTAATGAGTTTATAAAATAAGCTGAACCATTACTGATCTCTCATTTTTAAGGAAGCTTCAAAATTAAGAAAATAACCATTTTCTTTTTTCCACCGGCGGCAGATTTAACGAATTATAACCCTTCTGCGAAAAAACAGGAAGTGAAAAACGGAAGGATCGGCGCTTTCCGGAAGGTCGGAAGCCTTTTTGCCTTCCCCGGAATGGCTTACTTTTGCAGAAAATCTCATCCATGATCCGATACAACCTGCATCAGCACAGCACCTATTCCGACGGCGCAGAAGAGCCGGAAGCCTATGTCCTTCAGGCACTGGCACTGGGCTTTCGGGCCCTGGGCTTTTCCGAGCACAGCCCGCTTCCCTTTCCCACAAATTTCAGCCTGAAAGAAGAAAAGGTGGCGGAATACGTCCTGGAAACGGAACGGCTCAAAGAAAAGTACCACGATCAGATCTCATTGTACCGTGCGCTGGAAATGGATTTTATTCCGGGGTTTTCCGAAGATTTTGCATTCTGGAGAGACCAAGCCCGGCTGGACTTTGCCATCGGCTCGGTGCACATGGTGCATCCCGAAGCGGATACCGGGCTGTGGTTTATCGACGGTCCGGACCGGTCTGTTTACGACCAGGGCCTGCAGGAATTTTTCGGAGGAGACATCCGGAAGGCGGTCAGGACTTATTTCCGGCAGGTGAACCGGATGGTGGAAAGCCAGGGGTTCGAGATCGTCGGACATGTGGACAAGATCAAAATGCACAACGGGAATCGTTATTTTTCGGAAGAAGATCCCTGGTACCGGAAGCTGGTGGAAGAAACCCTGCAGTTGGTCCGCGAGAAAGACCTGATCGTGGAAGTCAATACCCGCGGGCTGTACAAGAAACGCTCCGACCGTCTCTTTCCCGACGACTTTGCCCTGCAGCGCGTCCTGAAGTTGAAAATCCCCGTGGTGATCTCTTCCGATGCTCACAAACCCGAAGAAGTGGGTCTACTGCTCGACGACACCGAAAAGCGACTGCGGGATCTGGGATTTCAGGCGGTGGCTTTTTTCGATAACGGCACCTGGAAAGAACGGCCGCTGGCAGCGGCCAATTAAGAAATGGGGGTTTTCTCCAGCAGATTTCCCTGATCGTCGATCAGCAGCAAGGCCCTGTTTAAATTTTCATTGCGGGTGATGATCTCATATTTCACCGCCTGTTGCGGGAAGATACAAATCGCGCTCAGTATCTCGCCCTGCTCCACGGCGCGAGCCCGGATCACATCGGGGATTTCGGAAATCCGGATGTTTCTTTTGTATTCCATCAAACTGCCCTGCGGGGTCAGTTTGGCAATATGTTCTGCTTCGTCGTTATAAAAAAGCGCCTCAAAGTACTCGCCCGTGACGTTCCACTCAATGTTGATGGCTTTTGGGAAAAAAGCGAGCAAACTACGTTCGATAAAACCGGGAATGCTGTTTTTGGAGGCGTTAAAGAAATGATTGTCCATAAATAAGCGTCCTTAATTTTCGTATAAATTTGACGTAAAGTTTCCATAAAGTAACCCCGACCCCTGGGTCAGGTATTCTGATAATACAGGTACACCACCCGCGACCGGGCGCGTTTCAACCGCATCTTGACGGCGTCCTCACTGATGGAGAGGCTTCGGGCGATCTCACGGATGGAAATCCCGTCCTGGTACTTCATCAGCAGCAGGGCTTTTTCCTCGGGGTGGATCTTTTCGAAGATCTCCAGCAGCTTGTCATAACTCAGATCGGCGACTTCCTGATCCGATTCGTCGAGGATCTCGGGAATCTCATGTTTTTCATTCCAGCTGGGATAATGCAGTTTCTTTTTCTTCCTCAGATAATCGATCACATAATGGTACGTGACGGAATACAGCCAGGAGGAAAACGCAGCGTTGCGTTTAAATCCCGGAACCTTCTCATAGACTTTCGACAGGATATCATTGGCAAATTCCGTGGCCAGTACTTTATCTTTCAAAAAGCTGTAGCACCGCGACTGGACCTTGGGAAAATAGCGCTCATAGAGGATCCCGAAAAGCTGGTCGTTGCCTTCGGCGCTCATTTTATCGAGGATTTCCTCGTCCGATAACTGATGATAATTCAACATCTTGCCAAAGAGAAAGAAGACGAAACCAAATCAATAATTAAAATTACTTATTTTTTTCACAAAGCCGTTACCTTTAAAAATATGACCGTCCTAATATCGAATTAAAATCTTCACGTTCATTAAAAAAATTGATTATGAAAAAAGTGTTTTTCGCCATGGCTGTGTTGGTCATGGCCGTTATGATGGGTGGTTGTGCCAAAGTACCGCAGGCGGAGCTCGATGCTGCCAATGCGGCCATTACCAAAGCCAAAACTGCCGAAGCGAATGTTTACCTGGCTTCGTCTTTCAACGCCATTCAGGACTCTTTGAATGCCATCAATGCAGAGATCGAGGCCAACAAAGGAAAACTGTTTAAAAGTTTTTCGGATGTCAAAATGAAACTGTCGACGCTGACCGGTGAAGCCAACAATCTTGTGGCTGAAACCGAAGCCCGGAAAGACACCATCAGGGAACAGGTGACAACCGCCCTGACACAGCTGCAGTCTGTTTCGGCAGAAAATGCCGAGTTGGTAAAAAAGGCCCCGCGGGGTAAAGAAGGCAAAGCCGCCCTCGAGTCCATCGAGAGCGAAATGGCTACCATCAACGCTGCGGCAGGCGAAATTCCCGAATTGCTGAAAAACGGCAATCTGCTGGAAGCCCAGACCAAAGTGCAGGCCGCCCATGCCCAGGCTGAGTCTATCAACCAGGAGCTGAAAACGGTTATCGAAAAGTACAATGCCAAACAGCATCGTCCGGTTTCGCACCGACCCAAACACAAATAAGCATTTGTGAGAAATCCTGAAACTGCCGGGAAGACTCCCGGCAGTTTTTTACCATGAAAAGGAAAAAGTTCGCTGTCTATTTCCTCCTCCTTGCGGGAGTTCTTCTTCTTTCGGCAGGCGGATGGGTTGTTTACCGTTATCTGACGGAACAGACACCGGAAGAGAGCATGAAGCATGCCGTCCAGGCGCTGGCAGAGGCCAAACAGGCCGAGGCTCCGGCTTTTGCGGCTGCCGAATATGCCCGGGCGCGGGCCACCTTTGCCGGCGCCATGCAGGAATGGGAATTTCAAAACCAACGGCACTTCATTTACCGAAACTACCGGAGTGCCCGCGCCCAGGCCCGGAAAACGGTACTTCTTTGCCACGAAGCAGGGCTGAAAGCGCAGCAGACCAAAGATTCGCTCACCCGCAGTGTACAAACCCGACTAACGATGCTGCAATCCGGTATCCGGTATTTTGAGCATTATTACAAGAATTTGCCGCTTTCCCATGCCACCTTCGATGCCTACAGCCGGGCAAAACTCCAATACCGGGAAGCCGGCGACAGCTTCCTGCGGGGCAAGATCCGGGAAGCATCAAAACTGTCGGCCGAGGCCGGCAACCTGATGGATCAGGCCTCGGCAAAAGCCCGGTTACTGCTGGAAAGCTATTTCCGCGACTACCCGTTGTGGCAGAAAAATGCACGGTTGGCAAGAAAACTTTCTGCACAAGGGCAAACGGTGCTGCTGATTGACAAGCTTGCGGCAACCTGTTCGGTGTTGAGAGGAGGGAAAATCGCGGAAATCTTCCCCGCCGAGTTCGGCCGGCACTGGACCGGCGATAAGATCCGCAAAGGAGATAAGGCCACGCCGGAAGGGGTCTACCGGATCATCAAAAAACGGCATCCCGGCAGCACCCGGTATTACAAATCGCTGTTGCTGGACTATCCCAATGCAGAAGATCAGGCACGGTTTGCCGCCCTGAAGCGCAGCGGACTGCTACCCAGAAACGCTTCCATCGGAGGCGGGATCGAGATCCACGGAGAAGGAGGAAAAGGCGTTTCCTGGACCGACGGCTGCATCGCGCTTGCCAACGCAGACATGGACCGGATTTTCCGCTACTGTAATGTCGCTACCCCGGTGATCATCATTGGTTCGGCGCGGTCGTTGAACGAATATCTTAAATAACGTTGACATGAAAAGCAAAGAAAGCCTCCGCGATTTATCCTTTTACGGATCTGCCCTGATCCTGACGGGGCTGCTTTTTGGGGTGGTGTTTCTGGTCACACCGGAAGTGCAATACCGCGGATTCCTCCGGGGGCTGGCACCCGATTCCACGGTGATGACCACCGGCAAAGCCCAGGGAACCGAAGTTCTGAAGAAACAAATCGTGGCGCTGAGACAAAAGCTGGGAAACCTGAGTCCGGGAAAGCAATACCTGGTGATCAACACCACCGAGAACCGGTTTCAGTTTTACAAAAACGGCCTGATGGTGCGCACCGGGTTGTGTTCCACGGGAAGTTACATCGAACTGGCGGTGGACAAAAACAAAACTTACCGGTTCAGGACGCCGAGGGGCGTATTTACCATCCGGAATAAAATTGTGGATCCGGTATGGAAAAAACCCGACTGGGCTTTCATCGAAGACGGGGTTCCTGTGCCGCCGGCCAATGACAATTCGCGTTACGAATACGGCGTTCTGGGCGACTACGCCCTGAATCTTGGCAACGGCTATCTGATCCACGGAACGCTGTATCAGCGTCTGCTGGGCATGTCGGTAACCCATGGTTGCATCCGCATGGATGACGGGGATCTGAAGTTTGTTTACGAGAATCTTCCCGTAGGCTCCAAAGTTTTTATTTACTGATATGAAAAACAACCGATTTTTTCAAACGGAAGACCTGAAAAAACGGCAGGCAACCGGACTGGTCCTGGCCGGGGCCCTGGTGATCTTTTCGCTGGGCTTCCTGGTACACGCCTATTTTAACGCCCGGGGCAGTGCCCGGGCCATCAAGGAAAGCCAACTGGCTCCGGTCAATGAGAATGCCCGGGCGCTGTGGAAAGAAAAACTTTGGCTTGAAAACCAGTGGAAGGTCAGCCGGGAAGATTCCATGAATCTCAGCATCGATTTAAAAGACAGCATGGTCCGGCTGCAGTTTAAAGGGCTCACCCTGGCAGGCAGCAGGATCCGCCAGATCCGGCCGGTCCTTTTCCTGCAGCAACTCCCTGCCAGCGCTTACGAAAAAATCTTCGGCAGTCCGTCAGTGATCCTTTCGGAGCAGGCCAGCCTTGTAAAAAAACCCTTCCATAAAGTGAGTGCCTCCCAGGCCGGGGATACCACCGCCTTTTTGAAGCCACCCCGGACATCCGAGTTTACGTGGCATTTCCGCACCGATCACCGGATACAAGTGGTCATCTTCGGCTGTGACACGCTGGTAAGCAGGCTGCATCCCGCAAAGGACATCCTGAGGTTCCGCCTGCAACAACTCCTGGCCCGGCCGGACCAAGCCTATTTCCCCACCCTGTTTCTCTGGATCGGCAATAAAGAGGCCACCGACATGTACCGGGCGCTTCCCGAAAAGGGAAAGGTCATTTTCCGGAACTAGCGCCTTGGAATATTCTGTTCCCGCGGGATAAAAGACAGGGAAACAGGATTTTTTATGGCAATTTCCAGGTTCGAGCAAAAAATTTTCTAACTTGGACCAAAATTTCCCAACATGAAGAAATTCTTGAAAACTGTCGGACTCATCCTGCTGACAGTGGTGATTCTTTTCATCGGATTTCTTGCTTACATCACCCTTACCGACTACCGGCCCGCCAAAGTCATCGACCTGATGCAGGGCAACAAAACGCTGACTTTCCACCCCATTGTGAAAGATACGTTCAATTTCATGACCTGGAATATCGGTTATGCCGGGCTGGGTGCGGGCATGGACTTCTTTTACGACGGAGGCACCCAAGTGCGCCCGACCCGGAAAATGGTGGAACAATATCTGAGCGGCATAGAGCAGTTTGTCCGGGCCCACGACACCATCGACTTCTGGTACATCCAGGAAGTGGATGAACATTCGCACCGGAGCTATGGTTTCAACGAAGTAAAAGACATCAGTGAAGCCAAAAAAGGCAGTCAGGCGGTTTTTGCCCTCAACTACGACTGTCCGTTCGTTCCCGTTCCGCTGCGCGACCCCATGGGGGAAGTCAAAAGCGGGCTGATGACCTTTACGAACCTTCCTTACACGGAAGCCGCACGCTATGCGTACCCGCTGATCGCCCCCTGGCCCGACAAGCTCTTTTTGCTGGACCGGTGTTTTATCCTGATGCGTTTCCCGCTGGAAAACGGAAAGGACCTCGTCATCATGAACACGCATAACTCCGCGTATATTTATGACAGCCTGCTTCGGGTAAAGGAATTGAATGTGTTGAAAACAAAAATGCTGGAAGAATATAACAAGGGGAATTATGTCATTGCCGGCGGAGACTGGAATGCCAATCCGCCGGATTTTCATCCGGAAGGAAATTACGATGGCAACCGTTTTGTTCCCACGAAAGTGCAGATGAGTGACAAGACCTTTCCGCCGGAATGGCACTGGGCCTATGATGCCACAGCCCCTACCAACCGAGAGAATTACAAGTCTTTTGTGCGGGGAGAAAACGGAACCACGAACATCGATTACTTTATTCTTTCGCCCAATGTTAAACTGCTCAAGGTAAAAACGATCGATCTGAATTTTGTTAACAGTGACCACAATCCCGTCTATATGAAGGTGGCGCTGGAACAAAATTAACAAATAGAGATTTTTTCATTTATTTTTTTACTTTTGCAGCGCTTTTTGAAACTTTTAAATCACCGTCATGAAGGAGCCAATTGTCAGTATTTTTTCGGGTCGCGCCACGCATTACCTTGCGGAAAAGATCGCAGAAGCATACGGAACCAATTTAGGAAAATCAGAAGTGATCAACTTCTCAGACGGTGAGTTTCAAACGTCCTATGAGGAAAATATCCGCGGCCGCGACGTGTTTATCATCCAATCCACCGTGCCTCCCGCCGACAACATCTGGGAGCTGCTGATGATGATCGATGCGGCCAAGCGGGCCTCCGCACGGAAGATCATCGCCGTGATCCCCTATTTCGGTTATGCCCGTCAGGACCGCAAAGACAAACCGCGGGTTTCCATCGGCGCCAAGATGGTCACCAATCTGCTGACCACCACCGGCATCGACCGGCTGATCACGCTGGACCTGCACGCCGATCAGATCCAGGGTTTTATGGACATCCCGGTGGACAACCTGTACGCCTCGGTGATCTTTTATCCTTATCTGAAGAGCCTGAAGCTGAAAAACCTGATGATGGCTTCGCCGGATACCGGAGGTACGCGGAGAGCGGCTTCTTACGCCAAAGCCCTGAACACGGGTTTTGCCATTTGTTACAAACAGCGCACCAAACCCAATGTGGTGGAAAAGATGCAGCTGATCGGGGATGTGACGGGCAAAGACGTCGTGCTGGTGGATGACATCATCGATACCGCCGGCACCATTACCAAAGCCGCCCGTGTGATCATGGAAAAAGGCGCCAACAGCGTGCGGGCGCTGGTCACCCATCCGATCTTCTCGGGGAAGGCCTACGAGATCATCGCCGACTCTCCGTTTGAGGAGGTGATCGTTTCGGACACCATTCCCATCAAGCAGAACCCGGGCAACAAGATCAAGGTGATCAGTACGGCCAACCTGTTTGCCGAAGTGATCAAAAGGGTAGAAAATTTCGAATCCATCAGTTCCCTGTTTAATTTGGGGGACGAAAACAACAAATAACCATTTTAAAATAATTTTAGTTATGAACACAGTATCATTGAGCGGTTCTCTTCGCGAGAACGTAGGGAAAAAAGATGCTAAAGAACAGCGGAAGCTGGGAAAGGTTCCTTGCGTCATTTATGGCGGCAGCGAACAGAAACACTTCACGCTGGATGAAAAAGACTTCAAAAGCATCCTCTTTACCCCAGAAGTTATCATTGTAAAACTTACCCTGGGTGACAAAGCCTACGAAGGCATTTTACAGGACGTCCAGTATCATCCCGTTACCGACGAGGTGCTGCATGCCGATTTTCTGGAACTGCATCCGGAAAAACCGGTGACCGTTGGTTTGCCGGTTGAGCTGAAAGGAACGGCGCCCGGTGTGGTGAAAGGGGGCAAATTGCGCTTGAAATTGCGCAAACTCCGGGTGAAAGGATTGATCCAGGAATTGCCCGAGCACGTCGTTGTGGACATTTCCAAACTGGACATCGGCCGCACGATCAAGGTCAGGGATCTCAAAAACACGAATCTTAACTTCCTGGATCCGGGCAACCTGGTGATCGTTAATGTTACCACCGCAAGGGGTGCAGCCGCCGGCGCCGAAGAGGAAGAAGAAGCTGAGGGCGAAGCAGAAGCTGCCGAAGGCGAAGCAGAAAGCGCAGAATAATTTTTTTGCATCCTATAAACAAAGGGATGGAGCCGGGCTCCATCCCTTTTATTTTTGCCCTATCTTTGACGAAGGCTTAATATCATGAAATATCTGATCGTAGGTTTGGGAAACATCGGGGTGGAATATGCCAACACCCGCCACAACATTGGTTTTATTGTGGCCGATGCGTTGGTGAATTCCCTGAAGGGGAAATTTGAAACCGAACGGCTGGCGGCGGTGGCATCGTTAAAATACAAGGGGAAGACCCTGGTGGTAATCAAGCCCACGACTTACATGAATCTGAGCGGCAAGGCCGTAAAATACTGGCTCGACAAGGAAAAGATCCCCCTGGAAAATCTGCTGGTGGTGGTGGACGACATTGCCCTGCCGCTGGGGACGCTGCGCGTGCGCAAAAAAGGCGGCGCCGCTGGCCACAACGGCCTCACGGACATCATCATGAAACTGGGTACCGAGGCCTTTCCCCGGCTGCGGGTGGGCATCGGCGATGACTTCGCCCGGGGTTACCAGGTGGATTTCGTTTTGGGACAATGGTCGCAGAAAGAAGTGAATACCATGATCCCCCGGGTGGAAAAAGCCGTGGAGATCGTACAGAGTTTTGTGGCTGCCGGCGTCGACAATACCATGAACCTATACAATAACAAATAAAGGCTGCCGACCCTCGGGGAACGTTCGATTTATCAGCGACTTGGGGGGTTATAAACATTTTCAGGGCGAAACTGTTAAAAAATTTGTTTAAACAGATTATTATCAATAATTTTGCCGCCCAATTTACACAAGGTGAATAAGAATAGCGAGCTTATCATCCCGATCAAAGGATTAAGCATAGGTAATCATCACTACGATTTTGTGATAAATGACCCGTTCTTTGAGCGTTTTGAGCCTCTGAACATTGGGGAAGGCCAGGTAACCCTTTCGCTGGATCTGGAGAAAGAGTCCAGCCTGTTTTCGCTGATGTTTCATTTTCACGGCGTGGTCCGGCTGATGTGTGACCGGTGTCTGGAGGATTACGATCAAGGGGTGGAAGGCGACTTCCGGCTGATCATCAAGTACGGGGAAACCTTTCAGGAAATCTCCGATGAGATCATCGAGATCCCCTTTACCGAACACCGCCTCGACCTGAGTCAGTACATTTATGAATACGTTCAGCTGATGCTTCCGCTGAAACATGTACATCCTGACGACGCAGACGGAAACAGCACCTGCAAACCGGAGATGTTGGAAAAGCTCAAAGAACATTCAGAACCGGCAACCGATCCGAGATGGGATGCTTTAAAGAAATTGAAGAAAAAGTAAAACAACATAAAACACTAGGAAAATGGCACATCCAAAAAGAAAAACTTCAAAAACAAGAAGGGATAAAAGAAGAACCCATTTAAAAGCAAACGCTCCTGTTTTGGCTACCTGCCCCACCACCGGTGCAGTTCACGTTTACCACAGAGCTTATTATGTAGACGGGGATCTGTATTATAAAGGAAAACTGGTGGCTCAGGCTGCTGAAGCATAAAGACCTGCTGAAAATTTAAACGGGTCTTCCCGTTTTGCACGACCAAGAATTTTGTAGCCTTTGTTTTCAAAAACAACAAAGGCTTTTCTTTTTGACCCCTTGGGGGAGAGAAGACAAAATCGTTTGACATCGTGAGTTTTGCAGACATGAGCAGCGGCGGTTCCTTCCGGAAGCACGTGCCGGAGAAGCCAGAAAAAAGCCTAATCTCTTTCCCGGGGTGGCCACTTTTTTTTAAAAATGCTACTTTTGTCGCTTTCAACAACAAGAAAAGTTCGTTATGACAAAAATCCGAGCAGCCATTACCGGCATACACGCCTGGGTACCCGAGGAGGTGCTCACCAACCGGGATCTCGAAAAAATGGTTGACACCACCGACGAATGGATCACCACCCGGACCGGGATCAAGGAAAGACATATTCTGAAGGACGGCAAAGGCACCTCTGACATGGGTGTCGAAGCCGTGAACGGCCTGCTGGCGAAGACCGGCACCCGTGCCGACGAAGTCGACCTGCTGATCTGTGCCACCGTAACCCCGGACATGCAGTTTCCGGCCACCGCCAATCTGATCTGCGACAAAGCCGGCATCAAGAATGCCTTCAGCTATGATATGAACGCGGCCTGTTCCACGTTCATTTACGCACTGGTTACCGCCTCCAAGTATGTGGAATCGGGAGAATACAAAAAAGTGATCGTGGTGGGTGCCGACAAGATGTCTTCCATCGTGGATTATAATGACCGGGCGACGTGTGTGATCTTTGGTGACGGTGCCGGTGCCGTGTTATTGGAGCCGGTGGCGGAACAAGATAACGGCATCATGGACCACCGCTTTTACAGCGACGGCTCTGGCTGGATCCATTTGCACCAAAAAGCCGGCGGTTCGCTGAAACCGGCCTCGCATGCCACGGTGGATGCACGCGAACATTTTATCTACCAGGAAGGCCAGCCGGTATTCAAGTTTGCCGTCACCCGCATGGCAGATGTGGCTGCCGAGATCATGGAACGCAATCACCTGAAGTCGGAAGACGTGGCCTGGCTGGTACCGCATCAGGCCAATCTGCGGATCATCGAGGCCACGGCCAAACGCATGGGCGTGGGGAAAGAAAAAGTGATGATCAACATTCAGCGGTATGGAAACACCACCAACGGCACCATTCCCATCTGTCTGTATGAATGGGAAAAGGACCTGAAGAAGGGAGACAATGTGGTCCTTGCAGCTTTTGGCGGCGGATTCACCTGGGGTTCCGTATATCTGAAGTGGGCCTACGATCCGAAATGAGCCAATAAAAATTAATTGAGATAAAAACCCCGGCCTTTTAGGCCGGGGTTTTCGTTTTTTTTGTCAACGTCTTTTTAGAACAGGAAATTCAGGCCTACATAAGTTCCGGAAGTTCCGTCCTGGGCGTTCAGCGCCTGGCCGTGGTCCACGGCAATGATGAAATTCTGGTTCATGACAAAGTGGAATCCCGCACCTACGGTACTGTGCAAACCGTCGGAACCGGTACCGTCGTTTTTAAAATAATCCGGATTTGTCAAAAACGCAGCATTGCTGGCCGTGATTTGCGCATTCTGAATCACGGTTCCCGAATCCATGAAAGCGCTCAGCGCCAGATAGAAGTTTTGGTTGATGAAATGGAATTTGACAAATTTCCATCGGAATTCCAGGTTTCCGTAAGCCACACCGTCGCCGATCACCCGGTTTCGCATCACGCCGCGCAAGTTGGCACTGCCACCCAGGCCTTCGTTATAGGCCGAAGTGGAACGGGCATAAAACAACAGCGGCATGGCATAAAACGGGGTCTGCCCCCCGATGTTGAACTGGGCCCCCAGACGATAGGCAAACGTCAGCCGGTTGGGGACAAGGGTAAAATACTGCCGGTGGGTGATGGAAAGTTTCGCAAAACCATTGTCCATGTTGGACAGAAATTTGGGGGCATACGCCAGCACCAGTTCGGTCCACATACCATGGTTGGGATTGCCTTCGTTGTCACGGCTGTCGTATTCCAGGGCTCCTTTTAAAACGGTAAAGGTACCGCCGGCGGCCTGACTTTGGGGAATGATCCCGTAACGGATGTATTTTCCGTATAATCCGGTGGTGTCCGGCAGGACATCGGAACCGCTTTTGCCTTTGTTCAGGATGGCAAGGTCCACGGGAGCTACTTTGATATCATACAAACCGGCGCCCACGATCCAGTGAAATTTCTTGTTGCTTTTAAAATAACCCATGAAATCGATCTTGGTCCGGAAGAACTTCCGCTGATAGCGGTAAAACATACGCGTTTTGTAGGCCGCATCGTTGGTGGTGACCCAGTCGGCATTGTATACCGTATTGTAACCGTTAAATCCGTAAAAACCATAGGCCTGGTCGGGAAGATAGCTTAAATCGATGTATACCCGGTGCCCTTTGATCAGATCCTTGGTATCGTAATTGATCCGGTAAATCCCGCTTTTCTTGGTGTACCGGGAGACCTCCATGTACAACGACTGGCGGTAGTTGGGATAATCCTTGCCGTCGCCATAATTGTAAAAGTCCACCAGGGCACCGTACTGAAATCCCAGATCGCTGTCAAAAGAGATCACCGGCAACGGGCCGACATTCCAGCCTTTTTTTATTTGTTCTTCCTGTTTCCCGGTTTTGTCCTGTTTTTTGGCTTTTTTTTGTGCCTGATTCTTGGGGCTTTGCGCCATGACACTCATCACGAAAAAGAAAGACAGAACGGTCAGCAAGATCCTGTTACGGGTAATTTTTTCCATGGTTGTGATTTTAAGTTAATAAAAATATCATGAGATCCCTCTCTTAATACATGCAACAAAATGATTGTATGATGGTTATCCGGTTTAAGATTAATTATGAAATGACAACATTTGTTCAAATCCCAACGCTAATTTAAACTTTATCTTTGTTTTACGTAACAATTATTAGCTTAATTAATAAAAATTCCCAAAATTTATGAAGCGGGGCCTCACGTCGGTTCTTTTGATGCTCGTGTGCGTCACCCTGCCCCTGGTCTCGAT
>JBJKPL010000176.1:0-11291 GCA_046706345.1 Candidatus Sulfidibacterium sp. | reverse complement strand
CCTGAACTTCGACAACGTTCCGATGTCGGTTTTGGAGAGTTCGATGAGGTTGTTGCCGGCAGCGTCGAGAATGCGCTGCGCCAGCTGCACGGCCGACTCGTCTTTGGTGCCCGAACCGATCAGAATGGCGATGAGCTCGGCATGGCTCAGGGCGCCCTTGCCCTTGAGCAGCAGTTTCTCCCGCGGGCGGTCGTCCTCGGCCCACTGGCGGATGCTGCGGTTTTGTGAAGTGGTTGGCATGGTGGAAAAGTTTAAAGGTTTAAAAGTTCAAAGGTTCATATTAATTAAAATGAAATCTAACAGAAAACAGGGTCTGAAGTTACAAAGCTACTAATTAAATTTATAAAACACCCGATTAAGCATCTGTGCTTTATTTAGTTAATTTAAGTTTAAGAAAAATTTCAGTGATTTTTTAACAGAATGGTGGTTTATTCTGGACTGGGTGCTGAATAACTTTAATGCGTAAAAAAATTTAAATCGGCATAACCCTTTTCTAAAGGCAGGTTCGGTCTCTATTAATTTTTAGACTGATTTAAAATAAGGATTTTAACTTGCTTATTTCTAACATTATTACTATATTACTTATGACAATTGAGAAGGCCGAGAATCTACATTTTAAATGTTTCCTCCCGGTTTTTGAAGGCTTCTAGGCGGATTTTAGTTCTCACTATAACTTTTTATGGGGTAAAATAACCCCTTTCATCATTATCCATGAAATAAATGTCTGGCGATTATAACACAAACAATAACGAAAGGAGGTTATATGAACAAAAATAGCTAAAAAATTAACATCGCAATTTTGTTGAAGGATGCTCCAAAATGGCGCGCTGACCAAACAGCGAAAGGGTTCCCCATTTGGGAAATAGGCATTTTAATTTTTTAAATGAAAAAAAATGAAAAAAGTTTTTTTAATGTTGGTAATCCTCTTTTCTGGAGTTGCCACCTTTCCAAATACTGTTCTGATAAACAGTAACGAAAAAAGTCAGATTGATTTACTTGAGATAAATCAGACATTAACTTCGAGTTCTTTCACTTGGCAAAGTGTAGATCTAAATAATATTGAAGTTAAAAATTTGAACCTGAGTATAACAGAATCAAATCTTATGTGTACTGCAACCATCTCTGGTCAATTGGGTGTTGGCAGTAATATCGTTAAAGTCAGTTTTGCCAGTACCAGAGCAACTTGCGAGGAGGCTTGGTCGGAAGTCTTTGGAATGCTTCGTAGAGCGCTAGCAGAATTAAAAAGGCAACTATAAATGTTCCTCAGGTTTTGATATCAAACCAGGCTTTAAGCCTGGTTTGATCTTCATTCTTTTGTGAAGTTTTCAGGAATAAAAATTCTAAAAAATCGAATATAAAATGAAAAATACAATTTTAGTTTCCCTTATAATTATTGTAATTGTTAACTCTGCATTTTCTCAGCAAGTTAAATACAACAAAATTGCAACCTACAAAACTCACTTGAGCTGGTCAGAACCCGTTGAATTTCTTTCTCCCTTATATATTGGAAACGAAGAGTCTTGTTTTATTTTATATAAAGCAAATAAAGGAGTTCAAGAAATGAATGAGTATGAAGAAACATTTTATGTTAAACTGGAAAGCAAATACCCTGAATTTTTTATCACGAAGTATAACAAAAACCAAATTTATTTTTTGGGACAGAATTTCAATAAAAATTATTTGGTACTCGATACAGAGCATGTTGAGTGGAAAATATTAAATAATTCAAAAAAAATAGGGGCCTATTCGTGCCAAGAAGCTGTTGCTTATTTTCGGGGAAGAAAATATTCAGTTTGGTATTCAAGTGATATTGCAAAGAGCTTAGGACCTTGGAAGCTTCGAGGTTTACCAGGGCTCATATTTGAAGTTTCAGATTCAACTGGTGATGTTTCATTTAGGCTCGTATCAATTAAAAATGAATCTGGGATTCTAAACCTTGAAGGAACAGCATTACCCCAAGTAACCTGGGAAGAGTTTACGAAAAAGTTCCGAAAATCTTGGAATCACTTTTTTTCTTATTTAAAGTCTTATGAAAGTGAAGACCTGCATGTAAATATTTCAAATCTGGAATTACTCGAGCCGTCAATTATGAGGAATGAAAAATAAACTTGTTGTCTTATTTATTTTGATGCCAGTTTTCGGCTTTTCCCAGGTTACAATTCAGGGAAGGGTACAAGATTCATTAAAAAAACCTTTGGTCGCTGCACAAATTTTGGTGCATGATTCTACCGGGAAGGGTTTAATTAACTATGCCGTTACTAATGATAATGGATATTATCAACTTGAAATTTCTAAATACAATGGCCCGGCGATTTTAACTGCTCAATCCATGGGATATGCCAAAAAAAAAGTAAAGTTTTATATTCCTATTGTTGATGAATCCGTAACAAAAAATTTCACTTTGCGGACGAAAAAGACCTTACTTAAAGAAGTCGTTATAAAGGCAAGTGCATATCCCATGGAAGTTAAAAAAGATACAGTTACATATAACGTAAATAAATTTACCAACGGCAGCGAGGAGGTGGTCGAAGACATATTAAAAAAATTACCGGGTATTGAGGTAAGTGAAAATGGAAACATTTCTTACAAGGGGAAACCCATCGAGAATGTACTGATAGAAGGCGACAATTTGCTTGGGAAAAATTATAAAACCCTAACAAAAAACCTTAGCGCCAATACCATAAAAAAAGTACAGGCGATCGACCATTATGTAGAAGACAAAAACCTGAAGGGAATAGAAAAGAGCGATAAAACGATCTTAAATCTGCAGTTAAAAGATAGTGTCAAAGCAAAGCCTTACGGGAATGCAAGACTTACTTATGGTAATAGATCGTTTTATGATATTAGTATTAATGGTTTGGGAGTTAATAAGAGTATAAAATATTATCTGCTTGGTACAAGCAATAATATTGGCACAAACAGTGCTCCGAACGATTATATTTCTTTGACGACAAACTCAGATGAAATCAAAGGTCCTTCTTATATGACATCAGTTGGAGATGCCTTTCCTGATCTTAAAGTTAGCAGAGTTAATTTCAATCGGCTTTATTTCGGATCATCCAACTTGCTGGTTAATGTTAATAGAAAATTTAAAATCAGAAATAATATCTACTTCACAAAGGACAGAAACCTGTTTAACAAACTCAATAAGTCGACATATTTACTTAATACCGGTAACCTCAACATCGAAGAAGTGCAGTCACTGATAAGAAAACCATTGATCGCTGAAGGTTTATTGGAAGCCCAATATGTTTTGACAAATCATTCTGATTTGGACTATAAGATCAAATATAGAGGTGCAAAAATTCTGTTTACCGGAACAGAGAACACTATCAATTCTTTTTTTTACGAATCCCTGCAAAACAAAGAGCAGTACATACATCATAAGTTGGATTAAACGAATCGGATCAATAATAACAATGCTTTAGTGATAAGAGCTCAATATTTCTATAACCAGAAAGACCAAAATTATAATTTGATACCTTTTCCTGACAACTTGCCATTTGAGGTATTAAAGCCTATTGAACTATCTGCCTATTTAATTCAGCAAAGTGCTATTGGAGAACATCAAATCAATGCTGGGGCAAAATATCTTGGAAATAAGGGTTCGTCGGATTATCAATTCAATATTGAATATGCTTACCAGCAACAATACTTTAATTCAAACATCCTTTTTCTTGATGAAAAAGGTGCATCAAGAGTTATAGATCCATTTTTAAACAAGAATTATCTCTATGCTCAGGATTTCGAACTGGGACTCCAAAACAGGAATACATGGGGAAAATTGATATTGTTATATAAGTTACGATTTCACTACAAAACGTTTTTGTATGAGGATACATTAATTTTATCGAAGCGTAATAGCTCTTTTGTTCTTTCACCACTATTCGGGATAGCGTATGAATCATCACAGACAAAAATGTCCCTGGTTTATTCTTCTGATGGCCGATATCCAACAATAGAGGATTTGTATTCGGGTTATATATTTACAGATTACCGGACGCTTTCGCAGGGAGCCTATCACGGCGATCTTATCCGGACACAGGCTGTTTTGGCCAGTTTTATTTATCAGGACTTTGGAAGACAGCTGATGTTTTATTCGCTTCTGACCTACCTGACCCAAAATAAGACCTTCGGGTCGAAAATATTGATCGATCCCTATTTCACGCTGCTGGAGAAAACGATCGTTCCGGGAAACAAGAACCTGATCTTTTCCACTGCCTTCAACAAATTCCTGCCATTCCTGTATTCGACGATCAAGCTGGAGTTTCAGTTGTCGAACATGACGTATTATAATTATGTGAATGGGCCGGAACGACGCAACAGCAACATGGTTTCGGGTGAATATGGCATGGAACTGAATTCGGGCTGGAAGCGGCTTTTTAATTTTCATGCGGGGATCCGTTACAGGTTTTACCGTGCGGCACTGGAAAGCGCCTCGGTCGTTTCGGAGACGAAAAACATGACGGCGCATTTGAACCTTATCATAAATCCGGGAAAAAAGTTACGGGTGATCGTCGGAAACGAACAGTTCTTTTTCGATATCAGAACCCGGAATGCCAGGGCGTATTATTTTCTTGACGTTAAAGTGAAATATACCGTTGCGCCGAATAAATTTTCCATTCAGTTCATCGGGAATAATTTGCTGGACAAGACCACTTTCGACAGGATGTCTGTCAGCGATTATCTGGTCCAGACAACGCAATACAATATTCTGCCCCGTCAGATTTTGTTGAATGTTACATTCAGGTTCTAATCGTTAGCCATGGAACCATATGAACACCTGATATGCGGAAGTTATTACCACATTTATAATCGTGGCATCGACAGCTGCAACCTGTTCCGGGAGGATGAAAATTACGCATATTTCATGAAGTTGTATCAGAAACATATTTCACCGGTGGCGGTGACGCTGGCCTGGGTATTGATGCCGAATCATTTTCATTTTCTCGTGAGAATAAGGGAGTATGAAAGGACCCTGTCAGGGTCCCAGACCCTGACAGGGTTAAAATCACCCCACCAATACTTCTCCAATTTATTCAATGCATACTCACAGGCCCTTAACAAAAGGTACAAGCGCCATGGGGCATTGTTTGAAAGACCGTTTAAACGCAAGTTAATTCAGGACGAAACATTCCTGCGTGATGTTTTGGTGTACATTCACAATAATCCGGTACATCATGGTTTTTGTAAGCATCCTTCAGCCTACCCCTGGAGCAGTTATCAGGATTATTTCTCCTCCAGACCATTAAACATCTCCCGCGAAGAAGGAATCGATTTGTTTGACGATATTGAAAATTTTAAGTTCTGTCATGAGGAAAAAGTGTCAATGGAAATAATGAACCAGGAACTGGAAAATCAAACGGATTGGAACTAAATGTTAATGGCTTTGGTTCCAGGAACCCAGAACCCTGTCAGGGTTCCAAACCCTGACAGGGTTCGAATGTATTTTTGGGGCGCCCCTTATGGTTGTTGCTGATACCATTCATACAATCCGACGGCCAGGGCGTGGGTGACATTCAGCGAGGAGATGTTGCCGGGGACGGGGATGAACAGATGCCGCGTTGCCAGTTTGAGCACGGGTTCGGAGATGCCGTAGCGCTCGTTGCCCACCATCAGGACGATCTTTTGGGGGAGGGTGGCCGCGAAGAGGTTCCGGGCCTGTTCGGTGGTTTCGATGGCGACGACTTCATAACCTTCGGGCAGCACCCCGGCGAGTTTTTCGGGTGTGATGATCTCCCAGGCGGTTTTTTCGCTGGCACCGGAAGAGGTGCTTTTGATCTTGTAGGACCGGAAACCGGGGTCCTGTTCATATACCAGCCAGGTTTTTTCGGCGTTCAGGTTGGCGGCCAGCCGCAACACGGCACCTACGTTCATGGGTGACGACAGGTTGTCGGCCACGATCACCAGCGGCGCTTTGGGCCCGTTGCCGGCGATGCCCTTGTCTTTGAACAGCTCAAAAGAATTATTAACGGCCATGATCGTAATATTTACCCTGCCAGGTGTCGCGGGCTTCCATTTCTTTTTCGATGCGCACGTTGATCTGGTCGTTGCGGATGAGTCCCCAGCCGGGGCCGGCAAGATAGCGCGGCGGCACTTCCCCGGCAAAGCGCTCGATGATAAATTCCGGGTTGAGCTTTTCGGTGAACCGGATGATGAAGTCGATGTAATCGTCGAGGGAAAACAGGTCGTAATCCTGCGGGTTGTTTTTGTAATCGCGGGCCATGGCGGTCCCTTCGACGATCTGCAGCTGGTGGAATTTGATGGTCTTTAGCGGCAATTTCGATATGGTGTTCACGGATTCCAGCATCATGTTGCGGCTTTCGCCCGGTAGTCCGAAGATAAAATGGGCCCCGGTATGGATGCCGCGGGCGGCGGTGGCTTCCAGCGCTTCTTTCGACCGGAGGAAGGTATGCTGCCGGTTGACGCGTTGCAGGCTTTCGTCATAAATGCTTTCGAGGCCGTATTCGACCATGATGTAATATTTTTCTGACAGCATTTGGAGATAATCCAGCTTGGCGTCGTCCACACAGTCGGGCCGCGTACCAATGACCAGACCCAGGACATCCTCCTGTTGCAGGGCCTGTTCGTAAAGTTCCTTTAATCGCTCCAGTGAGGCGTAGGTGTTGGAATAGGCCTGGAAATACACCAGGTATTTGTTGGCGCGGCGGTAGCGCACCTTATGGAATTCGATGCCTTCCTGCACCTGCTGCGCGATACTTTTTTCGGGATGGCAGTAGGAGGGGTTGAAGGCGTCGTTGTTGCAGTAGGTACAGCCTCCGCGGGCCAGCGACCCGTCGCGGTTGGGACAGGTAAAACCTGCATCAACGGTGATCTTCTGCACCCGCTCGCCGAAGGTCTTGCGGAAATAATCCGAATAGGAGTTGAAACGATGCCCGGTTTTTTGAATCATGGGGCAAAAGTAGGAAAAGAGTGAAGAACGAAGAATGAAAAGTGAAGAATGAAAAAAGGCACGCGTTGAAAACGCGTGCCTTTTTATTTTTTGTCGGAAAGGTTCTTTCCGTTAAGAATGGGTCGCTCTTTCCAGGAGTTTCAGGATAGAAAAGATAAAGAATGCCGACAGCAGGGTGAGGCCTACCAACAGGGCAAAGAACTGCCAGAGTTCCCATTTGTCCCAGAAGGGGCCAATGAAGCCGGCAAAGAGGTTGCCGATGGAGGTGGCGCCAAGCCAGCCGCCCTGGGCGAGGCCTTTGTATTGCGGCGGGGCCACCTTGGAGACGAAAGAGATGCCGATGGGGCTGAGGAACAGCTCGGCGATGGTCAGCGTAAAATACGTTCCGATGAGCCAGAAGGGCGAGCGCAGGGTGTCGGAGACACCGCCTTGCTGTGCCAGGTCGTGGGGGCTCATCAGGCCGCGGGAAGCAAGGATCATGATGCCGAAGCCTACGGCGGTGATGATCATCCCGATGCCGATCTTCTTGGGCGAGGAAGGCTCGCGGTTGCGTTTCTGCAGCCAGGCGAAATAACCCACGATGATTGGGGTCAGGAAAACGATGAAGATGGGGTTGAACTGCTGGAAGATCTCGGGGCTGATGGGGTTGCCTTCGGGTTGCAGTTCGCCGATGGTGAAGTAGCCGATCAGGATCGAGGCCACCGCGATGACCACCCCCAGCCATTTGACTTTGGCCGAATTTCCTTTGCCCACCAGCAATACGATGCCGAGGATGGCCATCAGGATGGGCAGGAAGGTGGAGAGGTTGAACAGGATGGCGGTGCCTTTTCCGACGGCTCCTACGGTGTAATCGCGCGCGAAGATCGTCAGGGTGAACCCGTTCTGGTGGAAAGCCATCCAGAAGAAGATCACCACGAGAAACACCAGTCCCAGCGCCATGAGGCGGTCGCGGACCTGCTTGGGAGAGAGGTCCACGACGGAGTTCTTGTCTCTGGCTTTTTGTTCTTTGTGGGTGATGTCAGCGTGTTTGTAATACTTGCGGAAGCCCAGGAAGATGGCGATGGACAGGATCATGCTGGCGGCCGCGACGGCGAAACCGGCGTTGTAGGATTTGCCCAGCGTATTGATGTAAAAATGGGCAAAATCGGTGAGGTTGGTAAAATGGCTACCCATTTCGGCATGGGCGAAGTTGGACAGGGCCGTGGTATTTTCAAGGGTGCCGCTGAGGTATTTATGGGCCAGCGAGGGGATGGCGGCATCATAACGGAGGCCGCTCAGGTGCATGATCCAGCTGCGCATGCCGCGGGCGGCGCTGGGGGCAAAAAACGCCCCGATGTTGATGCCCATATAGAAGATGTTAAAAGCGGAATCGCGCAGCTTGGAATATTTGGCCTCGTCGTAGAGGTTTCCAACCAGGGCCTGGAGGTTTCCTTTAAAGAGTCCGGTGCCCAGGGAGATGATGGCCAGGGCGCCGTAGATGAAATATTCGCCCGTACCCGGCACGGCGAGCATGAGGTATCCGATGAACATGACGATGATGCCCAGGACGATGGTTTTACCATAGCCCAGCACATTGTCGGCGATGAAACCGCCCAGCAGGGGGAGGAAATAGATACCAAATAAAAAGGCGCCGTATACGTGGCCTGCCTGGGTGGCCGACCATCCAAATTTCGACTGCAGATACAAGACGAAAATGGCCAGCATGGTGTAATAGCCGAAGCGTTCGCCCATATTGGCGAAGAAGGCTACATAGAGTCCTTTCGGGTGTCCTTTAAACATAAGCTTTGTTCTTTGATTGATAATTGTTTGGGAAAGAAACAAATTTATAAAAAATGTTAAAATCCCGCAAGAGAAGTTATGAACAACGGGAATGTGACGGGCGTTCTGAGTTTTAAGTTGCCGGTTGTAAGTTTTAAGATCCGGGGTATGGCTTTGAAGCTTTGAAACTGCATTCGGCGGTTGTTACAAAAATCTTCAAAAGTCGTCTTAACCACTGAAAGACAAAGGCTAAAAATTATTTATCTTTAGTGTGTGTAATAATTTTTTCACCAAATCGTCTGGTATTATGAGAATGGATACAGAAGAATTTAAAATCCGGATTTTGCCTCTCAAGAACAAGCTGTTCAGGCTCGCCTTGCGGTTGATGCGAAACCGTGAAGAAGCTGAGGACGTTGTGCAGGAGGTGATGTTAAAAATTTGGAGTATGCGTTTCGATCTTAGAAAGTATGACAGTGTGGAGGCCTTGATGATGACGATGACGCGGAATCAGAGTTTGGACCGTTTGAAAGTGAAGAAGAACAAAGCGGTCAGTCTGGTTTTTGACGTGGGGCAGTCCACGGATGACAATCCCTACCGGTTCAGCGAGCAACGGGATCTGGTGACCCTGGTGATGCGCCTGGTGGACCAGTTGCCGGAGCAGCAGCGGACCCTCATTCAGCTCAGGGACGTGGAAGCGTGCAGTTTTGAGGAGATGCAGTCGATCACGGGTTTTGATGCGAACTACATGCGGGTGAATTTGTCCAGGGCCAGAAAAAAGATTAGAGAAACAATAGAAAAGTTACAAGAAAATGAATTACAACAGCATTAAAGAACTTCTAGAAAAATTCTATGCGGGGGAAACCTCACTGGAAGAAGAAGCCATGCTCAAGCGCTTTTTTGCTGGGGATGCGGTTCCCGAAGACCTGCGGGCCGACCAGGAGTTGTTCCGTTCTTTGACCATGATGGAATCGGAATCTGTGCTGAATGAAGATTTCGACACCTCGGTGCTGGCGCAGCTGGAAGGCGTTTCCTCCCGGTGGGGCCGGCACGAATGGATCTACACCCTCTCGGGACTGGCTGCCGCTGCGGTGGTGGTGATCTCGCTCTGGGTCGGCGGGGTGTTTGCCCCTCAACAGACGTTGCCGGGAACCATCAACAATCCCCAGGTGGCTTATGCAGAGACGAAAAAAGTGCTGGCAGAAGTCTCCGAAAACCTCAACAAAGGCCTGACACCGGTGGAAAGTGCGGCCCAGGACCTGGATAAGCCGGTGCAGCAAATGTCGAAGATCAGCGACATGCAGCAGGCGCTCAGCAAGGTGAATTACCTTGAACAAATGAACAAAGCCCGGGAGCTGTTTCAAACGGTGAACGGCGTTTACACGAATTTAGGAATTAAAATAACCTTTTAAAATTAAGACGATGAAAAAGTTAAGTTTCTTATTAGTCATGGTGCTGATGGCATTGATGCCTTCTGTAACCAACGCCCAGTCGGCCATCGACGGGTTGTATGAAAAGTATGCAGGGAAAGCGGGTTTCACCAGCATCAACATAAGTCCCGAGATGTTCAATATGATGTCCGGCTTTTCCATGAACGACAGTTCACAGAAAGCCGTGGCTGCCATGGACGCCATCAAGCAGATCAAGAGTCTGAAAATGCTGGT
Organism: Candidatus Sulfidibacterium sp.; assembly: GCA_046706345.1. Classification (GTDB taxonomy): domain Bacteria; phylum Bacteroidota; class Bacteroidia; order Bacteroidales; family F082; genus Sulfidibacterium. The sequence continues at coordinate 959 of JBJKPL010000176.1, read as the reverse complement.
GTACGAGCCGAAAGATTCCGTCAAGGCAGCGGCTTTCTATCATGTGATCCAGAAAATGGTCCCGACCAACGGATTCAAAGATCTGATGGATATCAACAGTCAGGACAATAAACTGAAATTCCTGGCCCGCCAGGATCCGAATGGAAAGATCCGCGAGCTGCTGATGATTGTTTCCGGCAACGACCAGACCATGATCATGAGCATGACCGGGATGATCGACATGAAAACCATCGGTGAGATCTCCAAGACCATGCACATTCAGGGCATGGGCGATCTGAAAAAACTGAGTGAAAAAAATCAGAAAAGTGAACAAAAGTAAGATTCAGCGGTTTGTTTTCCTGCTTTGGGTTCCCGCGCTGCTGCTCCTTTGGGGTTGCAGCCGGTACCCTGTCAGGCAGGCCCTGGAGGCTTACGCCCACAAACCGGGCTTCGAGCTGAAAGTCGTTCACACCGATTCCCTGTCTTCGGGAGGACAACTGGACCAGGTACTCAGCCATCTGAAAAAGGTGAAAGAGATCTACATTCTGCGTTTCGACTCGACGAAAGGCAGTGCGGCCGAAAACCGCAGACTCTGTGAACGGATCCAGCGATACGTGACCCACGCGCATTTTCAAAAAGTCCTGGACATCGAGTCCAAATCGACGATCGGATTATACCTGAAGAAAGACGGACAGGGCCAAAACACTCAGGTGATTTTCCTGAAATCAGGCGGCAGGCACTCCCTGTATGTGTGGGCGCCGGAATCGCAGGACAAAGACTGAGACTTACGACTTACATTTTCTAAAGGCACCGGAAGTTCCGGTGCCTTTTTTGTATCACACAAAAGGCTGCTCCACCAGGTGGAACAGCCTCATCAATTTTTTTGGGTCAATATAAATAGGTGCGAAACGCTTCGCTTACTATCTAAGTTCGTCCGAAACGGTCAGTCTCTTTCTGCCCTTGGCTCTTCTTCTCTTCAA
>JBJKPL010000175.1:0-3125 GCA_046706345.1 Candidatus Sulfidibacterium sp. | reverse complement strand
GTGTGTGTGCATCCCGAGGATGATCGTTTCACGAAATTTCACGGGAAAAAGGTGATCGTTCCTTTGGTAAACCGGGCCGTGCCTGTGATTGTAGACGAATATGTTGACCGTGAATTCGGTACCGGTGCGCTAAAGATCACCCCGGCCCATGATATCCACGATTATGAGCTGGGCCTGAAACATAAACTCGAAAGCATCGATATCTTCAACGACAACGGAACGTTAAATGAAAAAGCGCAGCTTTATGTCGGGATGGACCGGTTCAAAGTCAGGGATGTTATCGTGGAAGATCTTGAGAAAGAGGGTAACCTGGTGAAAATTGAGGATTATGTGAACAGTGTCGGTTTTTCAGAGCGAACCGATGCCGTGATCGAACCCCGGTTGTCGACCCAATGGTTCCTCAAAATGAAAGAACTGGCTTCGGAAGCGCTGAAGGTAGTGGAAACGGATGAAATCCAGTTTCACCCCGCCAAGTTCAAAAATATCTACCGTCACTGGATGGAAAATGTCCGTGACTGGAACAATTCGCGCCAGCTGTGGTGGGGACAACAGATCCCGGTTTATTATCTGCCCAACGGTGAATTTGTCGTGGCAAAATCCAAAGATGAAGCGTTGGAGAAAGCCAGAATTCAGTTTGATGAAAATTTGCAACTGTCAGATTTAAAACAGGATGAAGACGTTATGGACACCTGGTTTTCTTCCTGGCTGTGGCCGATTTCTGTTTTTGACGGAATCCGCTATCCCGACAACGACGAGATCAATTATTATTACCCGACCAACGACCTGGTAACAGCCCCGGATATTATTTTCTTCTGGGTGGCCCGAATGATCATGGCCGGGCTGGAATACAGAAAGGATATTCCTTTCAGAAATGTCTATTATACGGGTATTGTCCGCGATAAGATTGGTCGAAAGATGTCCAAAACGCTGGGCAACTCTCCAGATCCCATCGGTTTGATCGAACAGTATGGCGCTGACGGGGTGCGTGTGGGCATGTTACTGACGGCTCCCGCCGGCAACGACCTGCCTTTTGACGAGAGTCTCTGTGAGCAGGGACGCAATTTTAGTAACAAGATTTGGAATGCGCTGCGCCTGGTCAAAGGATGGCAGGTGGATGAAACGTTGGAGACCCCCGAATACAATCAACTGGCCACAAAATGGTTCGAGGCCCGGATGAACCAGGTGGCGGATGAGATGGAGCAATATTATACCCAGTACCGGATTTCTGATGTTTTGATGTCAGGATACAAACTGGCCTGGGATACATTCTGCAGTTGGTATCTGGAAATTGTGAAGCCGGCTTATCAGCAGCCCATCGATGCCCAGACATACGAAAAGACCCTCGGATTCTTTGAGTCGCTGATGAAAATGCTGCATCCCTTCATGCCGTTTATCACCGAAGAGATCTGGCACCATTTGCGGGAACGCGCCGAAGGAGACGACATTATCGTTGCTCCCATGCCTGTGCCCCAATCCTGGGATCCCTTGATTTTGGAAGCTTTTGACAAAGCAGAACAGATCATTATTGGGATCCGGAATATGCGTAAGGAAAATGATATTCTGAACCGTGATGCCATTGAACTCAAGGTGCGGGCAGGAGAAAATGCCGAATGTATTTTCTATCCTGTGATATCGAAGCTGGGCAATATTTCGGATATCGAGACGGTGCCTGAAAAGCCGGAAGGCATGCTGGTCTTTACGGTAGGGGCGCAGGAATATTATGTGCCCCGGAACCAAAACGTAGATGTGGATGCTGAGATCCAAAAGATAGAAGAAGAGCTTACCTACACCCGCGGATTCTTGAAATCGGTCATGCAAAAGCTTTCCAATGAACGGTTTGTCAATAACGCACCCGCTGCGGTTGTGGATAAAGAACGCCAGAAACAAGCCGATGCAGAAGCCCGCATCCAGGTTTTGGAGGAACAGCTTAAAGGGCTGCAGTCCTAATCGGGCGGGATGCGAACTTCCTTGTCGGACGTCATATTTACTCCGATTCGGGGTTGAGATATTGTTTGATGGCTTCGGAATATTTTTCAAAAGCATCGATGCCGGTTTTGGTAATCTCGATGGAGGTATGCGGATAATTGTTCAAAAAACCTTTCTTTGAGCGTATATAATTCGCTTCTTCCAGCTTTTTTATCTGTATGCTTAAATTTCCGGCTGTGGCTTTGGTAAGATGGGATATTTCTTTGAAATCCGATTTACCGCGGACCAGCAAAAAAGACATAATGGCCAGCCTGAGCTGCGAATGCAATAGGGGATCCAAATCCTTAAACATGTTGTCTCTTTTTTTGTTCCGCCATCAAAATAATACCGGGCAGCAAGATGGTAACTGCCGACACAATACCCAGCAGAAGCGGTTGGTATGACCACGTTACACTGAAGCAAAACAACCCTGAGAGATTCATCATGATGCCGGCAACCAAAATCAGCCGGTTTTTTGTATTCCCTGCGGATATGATGATCGCGATGCCCAAAAGAATCAAAAGAACGGGGATGAGATTTTCCTTTAGACTGCCCGATAACAAAAAGCTTAGAATAAAGACATTCAAAACGATGGTTGACCATGAAACGCCCAGGATCTTCCCGATCTGGTTTTGTTCGCCTCTTTTCTTTTTGGAAAAATAAAATCCGGTATAGATGGCTCCCAGAGGCATAATAAAATAAGGATAGTAATTAATTTTGATATAGCCGTTTTTCAACAGGAAAAACTGGCCCAGCGCGGCTGCTGTACTCAGCAATCCCCAAAAGGCATAAATAAATCCGTTTTCTTCAACCCGGTTTCGGGCAATGCTGATGACCTGATTGATAAGCTCAAAGCTTTTTTCAGGAGTTAATTCTGTATTTTCCATAGTGCTTTAGATTTAAAATATATTGCAAATATAAACTACTTTATAATATAAACCAAAATTATTTTAATTTTTTTGTCAAAGAATGTCGGAAGGGTAAATTCTAAGAATAAAAATTAGCGAGGAGAATCAGTTTTTTTCCATCAGGTCGGCGAGTTTCGAGAGGCTTTCAAGTTCCATAAACTGATTCCATTTTCCGGGATCTTCATCGGTTCTTTCATGGATCCAGGAAGTATGATACGGGATGTAAACGCCCCAAGAGCCCAGCTTTAAAGC
>JBJKPL010000174.1:0-9294 GCA_046706345.1 Candidatus Sulfidibacterium sp. | reverse complement strand
CCCATTGGTAATATTTTGTTAGTCTGTTTTTATTCTTTCGCTGTTACAAAGGTAATTAATGTTTGAAATGTCTGATCCCGGTAAATACCATGGCGACATCATGTGCGTTGCAATAGTCGATGGAATCTTTGTCGCGGATGGATCCCCCGGGCTGGATCACCGCCGTCACGCCTGCCTTGGAAGCGATCTCCACACTGTCGGCAAAGGGGAAAAAGGCATCCGAAGCCATTACCGAACCTTCCAGCGGAAGTTCGAAGCTCTCGGCTTTGGCGATGGCCTGTTTCAGAGCATCGACGCGAGAGGTCTGTCCCGTTCCGGATCCGATCAGCTGTTTGTTTTTCGTCAGCACAATGGCATTTGATTTGGTATGCTTTACGATCTTGTTGGCAAACAATAATTCCTCGATTTGTTCTTTTGTGGGCTTAACATTTGTTTTGGCCTCCAATTGATCTGCCGTTTCAACGGCACGGTCCACTTCCTGCCACAACACCCCGTTGAGCAGCGAGCGGTATTGCTGTTTGGGGAAATCCACCGGTTTCCTTTTCAGGATGATGCGGTTTTTCTTGGATTTTAACACTTCCAGGGCGTCCTCATCATAGTCGGGTGCGGTGATAATTTCGAAAAACAGTTTGTTGATCTCCTCGGCCACCTCTTTGGTTACGGTGCGGTTGGTGATCAGCACGCCGCCGAAAGCAGACACGGGATCGCCCGCCAGGGCCTCTTTCCAGGCATCCAGCAGATTTTCGCGCGAAGCCACGCCACAGGCATTGTTGTGTTTCATCACCACGAAGGTGGTGTCCTCGAATTCATCGATCAGGTGGACGGCAGCATCCAGGTCCTGCAGGTTGTTGTATGAAATCTCTTTGCCGTGAAGCTGGTCGAACACTTTGTCCATATCTCCATAAAAAACACCTTTCTGGTGCGGGTTTTCTCCATAACGCAGCACACTGGCATTTCGTATGCTTTCCTTGAAAGCGGGGATCCGTCCTCCGCTCATATACTGGAAAATGGCTGTATCGTAATGGGAGCTGACATCAAAAGCATGGGCCGCAAAATACCGGCGGTCGTCCAGATCCGTACTGCCGGATTTTTCATCCAGCAACGACAAAAATTCATTGTATTTATCGGAAGAAGCCACCACCAGCACATCTTCAAAATTTTTGGCGGCGGCGCGGATCAGGGCGATGCCCCCGATGTCGATCTTTTCGATGATCTGCTCGTCGTCGTCGGTGTGGGCCACGGTTTCTTCAAAAGGATACAGATCCACGATCACCAGGTCGATTTCAGGAATTTCATATTCCGAAAGCTGTTGCAGATCGGTCTGGTTGCTCCTCCTGGCCAGAATCCCGCCAAAAACTTTCGGATGCAAGGTCTTCACCCGGCCGCCCAGAATAGAAGGGTAAGAAGTCAGCGATTCGACCGTCTTCGCTTCGAATCCTTTTTCCTGAATGAACTGATAGGTACCTCCCGTAGAATATACCGCGACACCCAGTTCATGCAGCTTCGTTAAAACATTTTCCAAACCTTCCTTGTGGTAAACCGAAATTAAAGCCTTTTTTATTTTTTTCACAACAAAATGATTTTAAATGATTTATACTATAGCTAACGCCACATTTTTTCTTTTTGCAAAATACAAGTTATTGACGGAATTTTGGCTTAACTTTGAAAATATATTTTCATACCGGTTTCTGTGCCGGAAACCGCGTCAAAAATATAAATTATGATCATTTTAAAGCTTCTGTACGAGAGTGTGGTGATGGCTTATAATTCGTTAATTACGAATAAAGTAAGGACCATCCTTTCCCTGCTGGGGATTACGATCGGTATTTTTTCGGTAATTTCCGTCTTTACGGTGTTCGACAGCCTGCAGGATAAAATTACCAACGACATCAATTCCCTGGGAAACAAGGTATTGTTCATTCAAAAATGGCCATGGGCCATGGGGGGCGATTATCCCTGGTGGAAATATTATCAGCGACCCCAGCCGGAGCCCAAGGAAGTAAAAGAACTTTTAAGAAGAAGCTACACGGCCGAAGATGCCTCCTTCATGTTCGGCGTGAATCGAAATGTGTATTACCGTGACAATTCGGTAGAATCGGCACCCATCATTGCGGTATCCTATGAATACAATCACGTGATGCCTTTCGACCTGCAGGAAGGGCGTTATTTTACGCAGATCGAAAGCCAGGGGGGCCGGAATATGGCCATCATCGGCTTCAACATTGCGCGGGATCTGTTTCCCGACCAAAACCCGCTGGGGAAAGAAATCAAAGTCTTCGGAAGAAAACTGGTGGTGATCGGGGTCCTGAAAAAGGAAGGAAGCGATGTGTTCGGCAACTCTCCCGACGATCAGGTAATCGTCCCCGTAAATTTTGCCCGTGGTGTGGTGGATCCGCGCCACATCAATTCCTCCATCGTGGTTCGGGCCAAACCCAACGTTTCCAATGCCGAAATGAAGAGCGAACTCACGGGGATCATGCGGTCCATCCGGAAATTGAAACCAGGCGCCGACGATAATTTTGCCATCAACGAAACGGACATCATCACCAAGGGATTCGACTCGCTGTTCCGCGTGATTTCGATTGTGGGATGGATCATCGGAGGTTTCTCGTTGCTGGTGGGCGGATTCGGAATCGCCAACATCATGTTCGTGACCGTGAAAGAACGGACCAGCCAGATCGGCATCCAGAAATCCCTGGGCGCCAAGAATTATTTCATCCTGCTTCAGTTTCTTTTCGAAGCGGTGTTTCTGGCCATTCTGGGCGGCGTGGTAGGACTGTTCATCGTGTTCGTCCTTACCTTCGCGGCATCCCATCTGATTGGTTTCGCGCTCACTTTATCCATCAAGAATATCGTGCTCGGTCTTTCGGTTTCGATTTTTATCGGACTGGTGTCGGGATACATCCCGGCCTGGACCGCTTCGCGTCTCGAACCGGTGGAAGCCATGCGATCCACATTCTAACATCAGGCAAAACCTGAGCCCCTTTCAAAGGATAACATTTTTTAACAAATCATTTTTATCCGGATCCATTCAGTCCGATTAAATATTTTATTGTTTGTTTTTCAGCCGTTTACAGCTTAACCCTCTTGTCATCTGTCCCTCAAGAACCGCTCATAATTCCTAAAACTTTTCCATAAAAGCCTTCCCACGGTTATTTTTAGACAATATAACATTCCATGACCCGTTATCCTGTCAAAGCAATTGTCTTATAAACAGAAATCAACTTTTTTTTTAACCATGCTCCCAAAATTTTAGCTATCGGGTACCTTTTTATCTAATCATATATTTCCAGTTAAACAAACCTTTATTTACATGAAAATTATCAAAGGTAAAGGAATACCCGGTCTCATCGCCCTGTTCTCCGGTTTTGTCTGGTGGATCAGCAGCTGCACACACGCGCCGGGTATTTATTACAACAACACGCCGGCAAACAGCGGGGCTTGCAGCTCAGATTCTGTTTATTTTCAAAATGACATCCTGCCCCTGTTGAATTCCACCTGCGCCGTCACCGGCTGCCATGATGCGGGGACCGGCCGGGAAGGCATCGTATTGACCGACTATGGCGCCGTGATGCGTACCGGAGGCATTGACACGCAAAACCCTTCCTCCAGCCGCATTTACCGTGCCATCACCAGCACCGGAGAGGGGCATATGCCTCCTAGAAACTATCCCTCCTGGACCTCTGCCCAGGCCGCCGATCTGCTGACATGGATCAGTCAGGGCGCCAAAAACAACGTCTGCACTCAAATGAACTGTGACACCACTTCGGTCACTTTCACCGGCAGCGTACAACCCATCCTGCAAAAATATTGTCTGGGCTGCCACAGCGGCAGCAACCCTTCGGGAGGCATCGACCTGAGCAACATGACTTCTCTGATGGTCGTTGTCAACAACGGGTCGCTGATGGGCTCCATTCGTCAGGATCCGGGCTATAATCCCATGCCGCTGGGCGGCGCCAGTCTGAGCAGTTGCGAGATCGCTACCATCGGCATCTGGGTCAACGACACCACCGGAGGTGGCGGTGCCGCCATCACAAGTTGTGATACCTCCAACGTCACCTATAAAGGAAGCGTCGTACCCATCCTGCAGCAAAACTGCTATGGCTGCCACAGCGGAACGGCCTCTTCCGGCGGAGGGATCGACCTTTCGAACTATGCCACACTGGCCACATTTGCAGGTAACGGCTCCCTGATGGCGTCGATCCGCCAGGATCCCGGCGTGGTCGCCATGCCCAAGGGAATGCCCAAACTGAGTAGCTGCGACATTGCCACCATCGGCATCTGGGTCAGGGATACCGCTTTTTCAACTAGCGGGGGTGGCAGCGGCAGCGGATCGACCAGCACCTGCAGTCCGGATACGGTCTATTTCCAGAACACCGTACTCCCCTTGCTGGTCAGCAACTGCTCCGTATCGGGATGTCATGATGCGACAAGCCACCGCGAAGGCGTCCAGCTTACCGATTACACTTCCATCATGAGCACGGGAGGCATCGTAGCCGGGAACCCCGGAAACAGCCGGTTATATCGTGCCATCACCGCTTCGGGAGAAGACAAGATGCCCCCTTCCTCCCGAACCCCTTTGACCGCGGATCAGATCAATTCCATCAAAACCTGGATCCTTCAGGGAGCCCTGAACAACCGTTGCGATGCAGGCTGCGACACTACCAATGTCACCTTTTCGCAAAGCGTGTTCCCCATCATCCAGACCTATTGCCTGGGATGCCACAATGCACCCAGTCCGGGCGGCGGAATTTACCTGCGCAACTATTCGGACATCCTCACCGTGGTGAACAACGGAAAACTCTGGGGAGCCATCCATCAGGATCCGGGTTTTATTGCCATGCCGCTGGGCGGGAACAAGCTGTCTTCATGTGATTTGTCAACTTTTAAAATCTGGATCAACAATGGCGCACCGAACAATTAGAACCCTGCTGCTGGGATCGGGGATGTTCATACTCTGGACATTCACCTCCTGTTATAATGACAACTATCAGACGTTGTATCCTTCCGGGCCTTGTGACACAACGAACGTAACTTTTAGTGCCAATGTTATGCCTATCCTGAATTCAAATTGCACCGGATGCCATAACAGTGGTTATGCTTCGGGAAATATCTCACTCGACACTTACCCCCATGTGGTTGCCGCCGTCAACGGCGGCCGCTTTCTGGGAAGCATTCAGCAGGCCCCCGGTTACATTGCCATGCCGCTGGGTGCGGGAAAACTGAGCACTTGCGATATTTCCAAAATCGAAGCCTGGATCAACAAAGGCATGCCAAATAATTAATTGATAAAAACAAGAAAGATGAAAAATTTCAAAAGAATTTTAGGGATCCTTTTTGTGATCGGGATCCTGCTGGCCGCGTATATCTGGTTTTTTGTCATCAACAAACCGCACCGGAATTTTGAAACCGCCAAACCGGATATCACCATGAACGCCCGGCAATGTTACAATGAAGCTTCGCAAAACAAACTGCACCCCGGAGGCAAGGTACTGGAAATTTACGGTGTTCCTTCCTCTGTAGAAAATTCCGATTCCCTGGTGGTGGTGGTCTTTGCTTTTAAAGAAGGGATGTTCGGCAGTAGTGGCATCCGTTGCACCATGCTGCCCGACAACCAGAAAAAAGCACTGGCGCTGTCCACCAGCGACACCACATATATCAAAGGCTTCTGCGCCGGATACAACGGCACGGATGTCGTCATGGACCATTGTTCAATCATTCAATCACCAAAAAACAAATAATATGAAAAAATTCATGCTGGCAGCCTTTGTGCTGCTGATGGCTGTGCCAACCTATGCACAACGCTACATTACCAAAAACGGATACATCAGCTTTTATGCTGCCACCAAGCTCGAAACCATCGAAGCCAAAAACAATCAGGTCGACTGTGCCCTGGACACCCATTCGGGATTCTTTGTCGTGAAGGCCCTGATGCGGTCGTTCATCTTCGAAAGAGCGCTGATGCAGGAACATTTCAATGAAGAATATGTGGAAAGCGACAAATATCCCGACGCAACGTTCATCGGGAAAGTGGAAAACATGAAAGACATCGACTTTTCCAAACCCGGCACTTATCCGGCCGTGATTACCGGAAAACTGACGATCCGCGGGGTGACAAACACCCTGACGGCGCACGGCACATTTACCGTGGCCAACGGCAAGATCGTGGGCGATGCCAAATTCCCCATCACCATTGGTGATTACGGCATTTCCATCCCGGCGCCCGTGGTCGGAAAAATTGCCAAAAGCTTTCTGGTCACCGTGAAGGTTAATTTAAGTCCACTGAAGTAGCACATCGATAAATCCATATTATGAGAAAAACACTGGTATTAATAATTGTAAGTTTCTTTTTCATCGGAACCGCCTTTTCGCAAAGCGATTCCACCAATCTGATGAATTTATTTTCGAACTCCGGTCCCAAGACCGTTTACACCCAGGCCTCTTTCAAGACCACAAGGATCGTGCTGGGGCAATCGGTGGAGATGCCGGCGAAAGGCGATATGATCCTCGACATCCAGCATCATTTCGGCTATGTGAACCAGGGTGCCTATCAGTTTTTCGGACTGGATCAGGCCACCATGCGGCTCGGATTCGAATATGGCATCACCAACTGGCTGGCTGTGGCTATCGGCCGCAGCTCCTACAACAAAACCTACGACGGGAGCATCAAACTGAAGCTGCTGCGGCAGAGCAGCGGTGCCAAAAACATGCCCATAACCCTGGATTATTTCGGCGACATGGGCATCAACACGCTGAAGCCGCAGGACCTGTCCATCCACTATTATTTCAGCAACCGGCTGGTGTTTCTCAACCAGTTGCTCATTGCCCGGAAGTTCAGCGATGCGTTCACCCTGCAGTTGTCGCCTTCGCTGGTGCACGTCAACCTGGTGGCCACGCCCGCCGATTACAACAACATCATGGCCCTGGGCGCCGGCGGCCGCATCAAGATCACCCACCATACCAGCTTTAACTTCGAATACTACGCCATGCTCAACAAGCAACCTTCTTCCATTTACCGGAACAGCCTGTCGGTAGGTTTCGATATCGAAACCGGCGGCCACGTGTTCCAGCTGTTCCTGAGCAACTCGCAAGGGATCATCGGCCAATATTTTATCCCCGGGACCACCGGAAACTGGCGCAACGGAGACATTGTCTTCGGCTTTAACCTGACAAGGACTTTTGTGCTGAAGAAACCAAAAGTCTTTGACAAATAGGAATGTCTTACAAACCCATTTTTTAAAGATCGCCTGGCAGGCGGTCTTTTTTTTTGAATCACAAGAAATTCTTTTGGGCGGCTTCTCAGGCTATCCACTTTAGTCGCCGCGGCATCGGCCGTGTTCCGTAGGGGCTCTCAGGGGCTTCCTCCGGTCGCCCTTCCTGCCCCATTCCACATCGACCGCCGCCGCGGCGCGCTGCCGTTCCTATCCTGGCCGCAAAAAATCGCGAAAAAGACCCAACTTATTCCTGCCAGAAGTTCGTACCTTTAAAGCCCAAATCAAAAAAGAATGAAATTCCATGTACCAACCGCCTGATTATTATCAACTGGATGATTTACTGAGTGATGAACACAAAATCATTCGTGCATCGGTCCGGGAATGGGTCGACCGTTCGGTAAAACCGGTCATCGAAAAATATGCGCAGCAACACGAGCCTCTTCCCAAAAGTATTTTGCTCGAAATGGGAACGCTGGGCGCATTGGGACCTTTTATCCCGGAACAGTATGGCGGCGCAGGCCTCGATCATATTTCCTACGGGCTGATCATGACGGAACTGGAACGCGGGGATTCGTCGATCCGCTCCAGTGCCTCGGTGCAGTCTTCGCTGGTGATGTATCCCATTTTTACTTTCGGAGACGAAGCCCAGCGCGAGAAATATTTGCCCAAGCTGGCTTCTGGTGAATGGATGGGAGCTTTTGGACTCACCGAACCCAATCATGGATCCGACCCCGGCAGCATGCTGACGCATTTCGAGGACAAGGGCGATCATTTTCTGCTGAACGGTTCCAAGATGTGGATTACCAACGCCCCCGTTTGTGATGTGGCAGTGGTCTGGGCCAAAGATGAAACCGGTAAAGTTCGCGGCCTGCTGGTGGAAAAAGGCCTGGAAGGCTTTTCAACGCCCGAAACCCTGAACAAATGGTCACTCCGCGCTTCTTATACCGGCGAGCTGGTTTTCGACAATGTGAAGGTTCCCAAAGAAAATCTGCTACCCGGCGTGAAAGGATTAAAAGGCCCGCTGATGTGTCTCAACTCCGCGCGCTACGGCATCGCGTGGGGCGTGCTGGGTGCTGCCATGGAATGTTACGATACGGCGCTGCATTATGCTTTGGAAAGAAAACAGTTTGGAAAACCCATTGCTTCTTTCCAGCTGCAGCAGAAAAAACTGGCAGAGATCCTTACGGAGATCACCAAGGCTCAGCTGCTGGTCTGGAGGCTGGGGGTTTTGAAAAATGAAGAAAAAGCCACGCCGGCACAGGTCTCTCTTGCCAAAAGGAACAATGTGGAAATCGCGTTGAAAATTGCCCGCGAAAGCCGGCAGATCTTAGGGGCCATGGGCATCACCGGCGATTTTCCCATCATGCGCCACATGATGAACCTGGAATCGGTGATCACTTACGAAGGCACCCACGATGTGCATCTGCTGATCACCGGAAATGACATTACCGGGATTTCAGCATTTGAATGAATTGAAATGTTACTCATTCATATATTTTTCCAAAACAGATTCAATCTTACTTGAAGAAGGCTCCGGTGCATCTCTATCAACAAGCCTTCCCTTTTTATCAATAATCATAAACGTTGGGAAACCGCCTGTTATTTTGAAATCATTTATGATCGTTCCAGATTCTTTTTTGGAAAGAAAATAAGCATCGCCGGGGATATGCATCTCTTTAACACGATTGAGCCATTCATTTTTGGAAGAATTTAAGCAAACCGAAACCAATACGACAGGCTTGCCCTCAAGAAGCTTATGAAGTTCAATTTCATAAGGAATTTGAGCCAGACAGGGCGGACAAATCACCTCCCAAAAATCCAAGTAAATTACCTTTCCTGGATAACGCTGTATCAAATCCTGATATAAATTTCCCGTTATTTTATACTCTTTATTGGACAGTAGTATTATTCCCGGACCTTGTTGATTTTGGTGATTCTTAAGTTTCGCCTGAAGTTCACCAAATAGTACTTTGTTGCCTTTATATATTTTGGGTGATCGCATTAAAGAATCAAATGTACCCCAAGAAACTCTGGAAAAGAAGTCCAAAGCCTGATAATACATAAAATCCCTGCTTAGTCC
>JBJKPL010000173.1:0-2814 GCA_046706345.1 Candidatus Sulfidibacterium sp. | reverse complement strand
AGACAAAGATATCCGTCTGCACGTCAAGAGTCTCAGCGATCATCCAACCAGCGAGTTACAAAAAGCGGAGCAGGCGTTTATCCAGGCCTGCACCGTTGCCGCAAAAAACGGTATCGAGCTTTTTCTCCCGCATCATCAGGCCTTATCGGAACGCACCTGTCCGTTTATTGCGGATGAGGCTGTCTTTGTCGCAGCCGATGGTGCCGTCATGCCCTGTCATTTCCTGTGGCATACCTACTCCTGCTGGATGCTGGGCGAGGAAGTGCAGGTGCAGAAACGGTCTTTCGGGACAATCAAGGAGTTGCCGCTGGAAACCATCTGGCAAAATCCTCAATACATGCAATTCCGACGTGAAGCCGGACAAAATGACTATGCTCCCTGCTGGAGCTGCACACAGGGGCCATGCGCCACGTTAGTCAACGACAACGATCACTTTGCCAATGACTGCTATGGCAGTCAGGTTCCCTGTGGACACTGCCAGTGGAACCTTGGCGGGTTTCACTGTCTGTAAGAACCATCGTCTGCCCGGTATTTTAACCTTTTAAAAGATATGGGATCAGGCCTGACAAGTATATCCCCACCAATCTTTACTCAAGCTGAAGAAAGTTGGCCGCCCATTGTGGCAACGGGTCTGTTTTCTTCTCATAATACCCTGACCGCATGATGATAACCGGTTGAAACCTGTTTTTTTCAGAAGAATTATCAAGAATCCAGGCCTCATCCACTAAAGCCAGCGCTGTTTTAACGTTGGTCATGGTTTTCGGAATGCGCGACCGTATTTTTTCTGCCGGGACATCATGCCCACCCTCAAGCGTACGCTGATAAACCCGGGCCTCATTCAGGCTTGGGTCGAACAGATGGATATAGACCAGGATAACCGTATATCCTTGGGCTTTGGCCGTGGCGATAAAATCTATTTTTGATTCATGGGAAAAAACGGTCTCAAAACAGAAAGAAACGCCCTTGGCGATCAGGTCTTCTCTCATATCCGTGGCCAGTGTCGCTGCCTCGTAACTTAAATCCTCCGGGTGGTCCGGATCGATTGTTTTGGCAACCAGATCGGCATTGACAAATTTTATCCCGTGGTTGGCCAGGTAATGAGTATAAAAAGTGGTTTTGCCGGCACCGTTTCCACCGGCCAACACCCAGAGTTGTTTTCTATCGGTCAAGAGACAACCTCAAATTTGCCGTGCTGAAATCTTCCGGTCTGTCTCTTACCGGTTACGGTATCCACTTTATCAAGAAAGCCAGGCCTGCTGATGCTGGCCTCAAAATAAAACGGTGCGGATGTTATTGGTTTACCGGAAAACCCTTGGCCCCTGTCGGACTCAAGCGATTTCAGGACTGTATCCGTATCAATAGGAATACTTTTCGTGTGTTCCAAATGAATCTCTTTAAGACCCTCGGTGACGGCAAAGGCATCTGCCATACTGATGTTTGACGCAATGGCATTGCCTAATTATGCCCAGTATTCGACCTGAGCGGTTATGGATCGATGTTCCACCCTGGCCCGCCGTTGGGCCTGGATAACCAAAGCTTCGTCAATTCGCAACGATCGGGTTGGCATTTATTCCTCCCTGGAACCAATTCATCTTGATGCAAAAAGCATCTATATGATGCATTATGCCACAAGGATTAATTATTTGTCAACCTGCCCTGCCGTTCATGAACGTTTTCAGCTCTCATCTGAAACCATAGACTCAATTTGATCAGGAATGCAGCCCCGCAATCCATGCCTATCCATTAAAGGTCTCAGCTTCAGCACTGGAGGATATTTTTTCGGTTCATCCGGCTCAAGCGAACTTTTTGAAATTGAAAAAGAAAACTCGGCGGAGTTCACACTTCCGGCCACTGCTCTGCGGCCGTAAGCGCGAACTTCGCCTCCCCCGTCATAGAAAGGAGGCAAGGCAAAATCCGGATGAGCTTTTTTTCAAACGCCCGGCATTCTTGCCCTGCTGAGGCGATTGATGGCAGGATGGGATTAATCAGAAAAAAAAGGCGGATCCCATCGGATTATTGCCAAAATGGCGACACCAAGTTATAAGCAAAAGATAAACATAGAGGCAGGCGGCAAGCGAAATGACCGGGAATCGAGCCCAACAATCAACCAAGTCGCACGAACGATGATAAAAAACAAAAAGAAACGACTTAAAAGTCATCGCAGGCAGAGCACCAAGGCAGGCATGGCGCCGGGTTCCGTCGCTTTTATCGGGGAGAAGAAGCTGGAGCAGGTCCACATGGAGGCCTTCCAGTACGATGAAACCTCGTTAAAGGAAATCCCAGACCTCTCGGTTGAAGCCTGCCGGGATCTTTCCAAATCCCCGGGCGTCACCTGGATCAACGTCCACGGCATTCATGATATCGAACTCATCGAGACCATCGGAACAAGTTTTAATTTTCATCCCCTGACACTGGAGGACATCGTCAACACCAGCCAGCGGCTGAAGGCCGAAGAATTTCCGAATTATTTGTTCATCGTCATGAAGATGTTGAACTACACTGAAGAAAATAAGGAAATGACCATCGAGCATGTCAGCTTGATTCTCGGGGAAAATTATGTGGTCTCCTTTCAGGAGACCGACGGCGACGTCTTTGATGAGGTACGAAATCGTATTCGGACGGCCAAAGGCCGCATTCGTTCCATGAAATCCGATTATCTAGCCTACACTCTCATGGACGCGGTGGTGGATCACTATTTTATCGCGGTGGAGCAAATCGGCGATCGTATTGAAGAACTCGACGATGAAGTACTCAGCGAACCGAAACCGGAAGACATAAAAGAGATTCATTTCCTAAAAAGAGATATTCTTAATC
>JBJKPL010000172.1:0-12566 GCA_046706345.1 Candidatus Sulfidibacterium sp. | reverse complement strand
GATGCAGTGCGATCTTTTAAAAGACCTGACTCTGGGCGTTTTTGTCTTTAATCCTCTTCCTGAGAACCGGGCACGAAAGGCTCATTTCAGTCTGCCTTTTGTCTGGCAGGCCGGGTTGGCCTATCGGTTTTCCCGAAACCTGTTGGTGACGATCGAAACGGATAAAGATTCAGGGATCCCGCAATTTGAGTGGAGGGCAGGGTTGGAGTATTCCGTGAATGATCAATATTTTTTCAGGACCGGACTGGGATCCGGATGGCAGTTTTTGTCAGCCGGATTTGGCTACCGGTTGAAAGGTTTGTCTCTGGACTTGGCTGCCACGGTCCATCAAACCCTGGGAATTTCGCCCATGATTTCACTGATCTATGCTTTCGGTTCATGAAAACGATGATAAAACATATCACCTCCCTGATTGCAGTAGTATTGCTTCTGTCTTCCGTAACGCTGGAAGCCCAGCAAAGCGATACCCTCAATGTCAGGAATGAAGATCTGAGCGACGATCTGGAGGATCTGACCCGGGCGAATGATGCGGTTCTTGATTTCTCGGATCTGGTGGCGGATTATGAATATTACCGAGAGCATCCGGTCAACCTGAACGGACCGGAGCTGCGGAAGCTTGTTGAACTTCGTCTGTTGAATGAAGCCCAGCTTTTTTCCGTGGAGTCTTATATCAAAAACAACGGGCCTTTGAAGAGTGTGTATGAGTTGAAATTTATTCCGGGTTTTGGGGTTGAGATGCTGCAGCGCCTGGCAAACTATGTGGTGGCGGGAAAGGCAGGTCAACAGCAGTCGCCTTCCTGGAAAGAAATCATTCGCCATGCAAGACAGGAGTTGCTGGTGCGTTTTAACCAGGTTCCTGAAACGGTCTCGGGCTATGATATTTCACCGGATTCTGCTTTTCTAAAACCGGGATCTGTCTATCTTGGAACTCCTCAGAAACTCTATTTCCGTTATTCTTTGAATGCAGAAAACCGCTTCAGGATTGGGTTAACGGCCGAAAAAGATGCCGGAGAAGTGTTTCTGAACCGGTCTTTTGGCGATAGTGTGAATCGACTGTTGCAGCATCCGCCCGTATTCCCCGATTTTGTGTCTGCTTTTGCCTTTGTTTCAGATGTCGGTATCCTAAAAAAGTTTGTGGCGGGAGATTATCATCTTGAATTCGGCCAGGGTCTCACGTTATGGTCCGGGCTGACTTTCGGTGCTTCCGCGCAAACCTGCCAGGTAAAATATTTCGGGAAAGGGATCCGGCCGAATACTTCTGCCAACGAGAACCGTTTTTTCCGTGGCGCGGCCCTGACGCTGGAAAAGAAAGATTTTCAATTGACCGCCTTTTATTCGAAAAAGAAATATGACGCCAACCTGCTGCCGCCGGATAGCCTGGGAATCATCCGGATCAGCGGACTTCAGGAAACCGGATATCACCGCACCATCAATGAACTGCAGGATAAAAATGCACTGACCATTACAGTTTACGGCGGCGAGATGGCCTTCAGCCACAAGCGATTCAGGATCGGGGCGGTTTATTACCAAACGAAATTGGATATACCGGTGGCAGCGAGTTCCCTCCCGTACAAGATTTTTGCTTTTCAGGGGAACCGGCTTACCGATTTCGGTGTGAACATGAATCTGAACCTAAACACCGTTTCCTTTTTCGGTGAGATGGCAGCCAATCCATCCTGTCATCCTGCGGGAATCGCTGGGTTGAATGCTTTTCTTTCCGACCGCTTTACAATGACCCTGCTGTATAGAGATTACCCCAGAGATTATCAAAATCTTTTTGCGAGTCCTTTCGCGAAAACCAGCGGAGCCTCCAATGAAAGGGGTGCGTATCTGGGATTTCAGGCGCTGTTGACGCGGTCCCTGACACTGGCCGGTTATGCCGATCAGGCAAAGTTTCCGTGGCTCAAATATGGTGTGGATGCGCCATCTAACGCCAAAGCGTATCTGCTGCAGGCAAAAGAGATGGTGAACGAGCGTTTGTCGTTTTATTTCAGATTCCGGAACGCGCAAAATGAGCAAAATCAAACAGACAGTACCGGATATTTAACCGTGCCGGAGCCGAATAACCGCACCGAATACCGCCTGGAATCCTCCTTTGTATTCCGTAATTTTCTGATCCTTAAGGACCGGATAGAATTTGTCGACTTTAGGGAACAAGGAAATCACCAGCATGGGCTGATGGTCTATCAGGATGTGAAGTTCAGGAAAGAAAACTCACCGTGGCAACTGACGTTGCGGTATGCCTTTTTCCATACGGAAGGCTGGGACAGCCGCATTTATACTTATGAGGAAAATGCGTTGTATGCCTTCAGTGTCCCGGCATTATACGGAAGGGGGGAACGAATGTATTTGCTGCTGCGATGGGGCGGTATCCGGAATCTCAGATTTTGGTTGCGGGCTGCTACCACCCGTTATTTCGACCGGCAAACCGTTGGCTCCGGGGCAGAGACAGTCCATGCCAACCACAAATCGGAATTGACCTGTGAACTGCAATGGAAGTTTTAAAGGATCCTTTGAGGCGGGATCACTTTGAAACCGGCCGAAGACGGAAGGATCTGCCGGCCAAAAAAAGATTTTCAGAAGTTTAAATGTATTGTTCCAGTTTTTTTACCAGAACGGCTTTCGGTACGGAGCCTACCTGTTTGTCCACCACTTCGCCGTTCTTGAAAAACAACAACGTCGGGATGTTGCGGATCCCGTAGGTTCTTGCCACTCCCGGGTTGTGGTCCACATCTACTTTCCCCACTACAACCTGATCACTATATTCTTCGCCAATTTCCTGGACAATGGGCCCAATGATCCGGCAGGGACCGCACCATACGGCCCAAAAGTCAACGATAACAGGTTTTTCTGATTTTAAGTCGAAATCGTCGAAATTGGAATCTGTTAATTCTAAAGCCATATTTAATGTTTTTGGTTGCAAAGATAAGGAAGAATATTTTGCGGAAAACCCGTAAATGCTGTTTGGATGATTTCCGTAATGATTCTGCCCGTTCTTTTGAATATGTAATTGATTTATAAAGCGATAAAAATTTTTTCTTAACAAAAATCAGGTTCCAAACTGGAAGTGGATCCCACCGAAGGGCTCCATCTTATTGAGCAAGGTTTGGGCATCTACTTTGGCACTTTTTGATTTCAGCATCACCGGACGGTTGTTTTGGTCATCCAGGATCGAAATATACAGCGCGGTTTCTCCCGGAGAGGTCTTTACGGTAGCTTTCAGATGATTGATCAGCCCTTCATCGATTTCATCGGGTTTAAAAAATAAGGTCAGTTTATTGATCACACGGTTCAGGGCTTCTTCCAGCAGAAAGATCTCTTTGATGTTGATGTTGAGATTGGTTGGATCATACACGCTGCCTTCCACTCTCGCCCTGATAAACAAATTATTTCCGGGCACCAGCAGGTGTTTCATTTTTAAATACGGTTCGGCAAAAATCCGGAGTTCGGTGGAACCGGTAAAATCCTCCAGCGTGAAAACGCCGAAATAGGTTCCTCTTTTGGTCGCCTTCTGCGTGGCGGTGGTCACCATTCCGGCGATGGAAATTTCCTTATCCTTGAATTCCGCCAGGTTGTTTCTCAAGCTGGCAATATCCGTGTTACACACCGCCTGGATCGTGATTTTGTAATCGTCCAGCGGATGTCCCGAAATATAAAATCCAAGCACTTCCTTTTCGTTTTGCAGCCTGACGGGAATGGGCCAGGGCTCACAAGCCGGCACCGAAGGATGTTCCAGATCCACGGGGGCCTCCTCCCCGAAAAGGGAAGTCTGTGTGGAAAGTTGGTCTTCTTTGAATTTAGCGCCGAATTTGAGGAGGTTTTCCAGGAAACCCTGACTGTTTTCGTTTTCTTTGAAAAAGTATTGCGACCGGTGAACGTCTTCGAAAGTGTCGAAGGCCCCGGCTTTGGCCAATGCTTCAAAACTTCGTTTGTTGACGGATTTCAGATTCACCCGCTTCACAACATCAAAAATATCCTGAAAGGCACCGTTTTTTTCGCGTTCGTCTATGATGTCCTGCGCAGCATTTTCTCCCACTCCCTTGATGGCTGCCAGTCCGAAGCGGATGATGCCCTGCTTGTTCACGGTGAAGTTCAGGGCACTTTCGTTCACATCCGGCCCCAAAACCTCAATGCCCATGCGGTTGGCTTCCTTGATAAAAAAGGTGATCTTATCGATGTTGTTCAGGTTCCGGCTCAGCACGGCGGCCATAAATTCGGCCGGGTAGTGGGCTTTCAAATACGCCGTCTGATAGGAGACATAGGAATAACAAGTGGCGTGGGATTTGTTGAAGGCATATTTGGCAAACTCTTCCCAGTCTTTCCAGATTTTGTCTGCCTTTTCCTCGCTGATGCCGTTGTTTTTACAGCCGTTGAGATACTCGATCTTGAGTTTGTTCATCTCCTCGATCTTCTTTTTTCCCATGGCCTTTCGGAGTGAGTCGGACTGGCCGCGGGTAAAGCCAGCCATGAGCCGCGACAAAAGCATCACCTGCTCCTGATACACCGTGATCCCGTAGGTTTCTTTCAGGATCTCTTCCATCATCGGCAGGTCGTATTCAATTTTCTCGCGACCGTGCTTCCGGGCAATAAAATTGGGGATGTAGCCCATCGGGCCCGGACGGTACAGGGCGTTCATGGCGATGAGATCCTCGAAACGGGTCGGTTTCAACTCACGGAGGTATTTTTTCATCCCGTCGGACTCGAACTGAAACAACGCCGTAGTCTCTCCGCGGCTGTATAATTCGTAGGTTTCCTTGTCATCCAGCGGCACGTTGTCAATATCCACCTCAATGCCTTTGGAGCGCTTGATGTTGTCCAGCGCTTCCTTGATGATCGAAAGTGTTTTCAACCCCAGGAAATCCATTTTTAACAGTCCGATGGATTCGATATACTTCCCGTCGTATTGCGTGGCAACGTCCAGCACCGATTCTTTCACGGTGGAAACGGGCACATATTTGTCCAGATGATCGCGCGCAATGATGATGCCGCAGGCGTGGGTTCCTGTATTACGTACCGAGCCTTCCAGCGTCATGGCATTTTTAATGACCGACTGGATCTCGGGCTTGCCTTCCTCCAGCTCCTTTTTTAATTCAGGGACTTCTTTGAGGGCGTCTTGCAGCGATACGCCCGGGCGTTCCGGAACCATCTTGGCCAGCCGGTCGGCTTCCGACAGCGGCAGTTTCTGAACCCGGGCCACATCACGGATGGCCGATTTGGCCGCCATGGTGCCAAAGGTGATGAGATGCGCAACGCGCTCTTTCCCGTATTTCTCCGAAACCCAGTGCAGCACTTTTTCACGGCCGTCATCGTCAAAATCGATGTCGATATCGGGCATGGAAATACGATCGGGATTCAGAAAACGTTCGAACAGCAGGTTGTACTGGACCGGGTCGATCTGGGTGATTTTCAAACAGTAAGCCACTACGGAACCGGCGGCGCTGCCTCGTCCGGGGCCCACGGCAACTCCCATGTTACGGGCCGCCTCCAGAAAATCCCAGACGATCAGAAAATAATCCGGGAACCCCATGTTTTTGATGGTTTCCAGCTCAAAATCGATGCGTTCCTGCAACTCCGGGGTGAGGGTCTTATATCGTTCTTCGGCCCCTTGATAGGTGATGTGCCTTAAGTAATCGTTGGCGTTATCAAAAGGCTCCGGGATGATAAACTCCGGCATGATGGGTTTGTGGTCCAGGGGATATTCTTCCACTTTGTCTACAATTTCCCGTGTGTTTTCCAGTGCTTCAGGAAGGTCTGCAAAAACCTCGCGCATTTCGTGCTGGGTTTTGAACCATTCCTGTTGGGTATAGCGCAGCCGGTTGGGATCATCCAGGTCGCGGGCAGTACCGATGCAGATCAGCCGGTCATGGGCGCCGGCATCTTCGGCATTGATAAAATGGGCATCGTTGGTGGCAACGACTTTTAAATCGTATTTTTTGGCCAGTTTGACCAGCTCACCGTTGACATAAACCTGGTCGTCATAGACGTTACGGTCTATTTCCGGGTCGCCGCTCTGATGCCGCTGAAGTTCGAGGTAGAGGTCCTTACCGAAAATATCGATGTATTCCTGAAGGGCTTCTTCGGCCTTGTCAACACCTTCATTGACAATTTTGTCCGGGATCTCCCCGCCCAGGCAGGCCGAAAGGGCGATCAGTCCCTCACGATGCTTTTTCAGCAACTCTTTGTCGATCCGGGGTTTATAATAGTAGCCGTCGGTCCAGGCAGCCGAAACCAGAAACATCAGGTTTTCGTATCCCTGCCGGTTTTTTGCCAGCAGGATCAGGTGCCAGCCGGCGGCATCCAGTTTGTTCTCTTTGATCTGCATCCCACGCTGGGCCACATACACTTCGCATCCCAGAATGGGTTTAATTCCTGCTTTTTTCGCTTCGACATGAAAGGATTTTACCCCGAACATGTTCCCGTGGTCGGTGATGGCTACGGCCGTCATGCCGTCGGCTTTGGCTTTTTTGATCAGATCGGGAATCTTGGAAAGTCCGTCCAGAACGGAAAACTGGGTGTGAACATGCAGGTGGGTAAAGGGAATTTCGGCATGATCCTCCGCGGTCATTTCCGGGACGGCTTCTTCCTTTTCTTCCTCTTCTTCCTCTTCTTCTTCGTGATAGGAATCGACTTCCAGGCCGATGTCTTCCATTGGCTCGGGATGGCGGTCGCGGAATGCCTGAACGGTTGCTTCCGGAAGTCCGACCAGGGTCCCTCCGATGACACCGATCCGCAAGAGCTCCAGAAAACAACGGGCGGTAGCCTGAACGTCAGCCGAGGCATTATGGGCCGCATCGAAATCCGTTTCAAACAGTTTGAAATAGAGCTCGGAAAGCTTGGGCCATTTAAACTTCCCACCGCGGCCCCCGGGGATGGCACAGAATTCCGTGGAAGCCTCCTTGGTGTCCAGGATGATCTTGTCGGGAATGCTGCATGCAATTTCCTTGCGCAGGTATTCAACCTGCATCACCGTGTTATCGAATTCGATGTTATGGCCGATGATGACCTGGGCTTTTTCAAGCGACTGACTGAAAATTTCAAGAATTTCCTTCAGGTCGTGCCCTTCTCTTTCGGCCCTTTCGGTGGAGATCCCGTGAATTTTTTCGGCACCGCGCGGAATGACAAAACCTTCGGGTTTGATAAGGTAGTTTTGCACTTCCATCAGTTCCCCGTGTTCATCATGCATCTGCCAGGCGAGCTGGATCAACCGCGGCCAGTTTTCAAAGTCTGTCAAAGGGGCCTGGTCGTTTTTTGGCAAGCCTGTTGTCTCGGTGTCGTAAATTAAAAACATAAATGGATGAAAATCTCTATTTTTCTGATTGTCTGTGGTATAACTTAAAAATCTTGTGTAAACAAATTTATATAAATAGTGTTTCCTATTTCGATGGCTTTGTTGACATTTCTGAAAAAGGACGGAGGATTTTGTAGCATTTTGCCTGTCACATACTTATTTACCTTGTTGATAAAATTTTTTCGCGTCGCCTGACCGCTGGAGTGGAATATTCCTGACGATCATTCGGAACATTCAGAGAAAACTGTATTTTTACATGGTGGAAAGAAGAGACATGCCAAACTCCGGTAAAACATTCGGTGAAACAGATATCAGGGAAACAACCAAAAGGAAAAGCGATACGCCGGTGTTCCTGGTTTGTCTGTTGCTGGCCACGCTTTTCTGGATCCTGATCAAACTGTCGGCCGATTATTCGGTCACCTATCCCCTGAAGGTGAAATATGAACACGTGCCCAACAACAAACTGCTGGCTTCAAGTGAGGATAGTGTGGTGAATGTCAGTTTTAAATCCGACGGGTACAACCTGCTGGATCTTTTGATCACCGGGAAGCTGAAGTACCTGCCGGTGAATCTTTCCGATCTTAAAATGGAAAAGATCAAGCCCAATTCCTATGCGATTTTCACCCAGGGATTGAAAGAACCACTGGCTACTCGACTGAATGTCAATGAGTCGGAGATCATCTTTTCCACGCCTGACCTTCAGCTGAATATGGAAGATCTGGCCAGTAAAAAAGTCAGCATTACCCCGGTGCTGAACCTGCAGTTTAAAAGCCAGTACGGATTGTATGCAGAGAAAGTGGTTCCGGACAAAGTCACCATTTGGGGGTCACAGAAACAAATCGATACCATTTCTTCGATCCAAACCCAATCCATTGACCTGAATGACCTGGATAAAGATCAGGAGGTAAAGGCCGGGTTACAAAATCCGCTGCCGGGGGTTTTGCGCATCGAACCCGAGCAGGTCAGTGTGAATCTGAATATTGAAAAATATACGGAATTCAGTTTGAAAGTGCCCATCGACGTTTCAGGGATCAACCCTGTTATCCGGACGTTTCCAGCAACCACCACGTTGTACTTCAATATGTTCCTGAAGGATTACAAAGAGCTGAAAACAAATCAGTTTAAAGTGGTTCCGGATGTGAAAAACGTGGATTTAAGGAGTGTGAAGACCTTGAACCTTCGAATTTTGAAGCAGCCCAAAATCACAAGGGATGTGCGGATGGATCCGTATTCGGTTGAATTCATTATTGTAAATTAGAAGAGATCGATGCTTAAAATCGGGTTAACAGGAAATATCGGCAGCGGAAAAACGCTGGTATGTCAAATTTTCGAAACGTTGGGGGTGCCGGTATTCTATGCGGATCGTGTGGCCCGAAGCCTGTACAATGAACCGTCGGTCCGGGAGAAAGTAAAAGAGGCTTTTGGTGCCGGCGTATACAGCGGTGACGGCCTGCTGATCCCCCAGAACCTGGCGCGAGTGGTTTTTAATGACAAAAAAGCCCTCCGGGATATTAACCGGATCATCCATCCCGGCGTGGTGGACAAATATCTTCAGTGGTTGGAGGCCCATGAAGGTTATGACTATACCGTTCATGAGGCTGCGATTTTGTTCGAAAGCCACCTTGAGCATGAGTTCGACTACATCATCCTGGTGTCTGCGCCCGGGAAAGTGCGGCTCCAACGGGTCAGGGAACGCGACAGGCTGCCGGAAGCCGCCATCCGTTCGCGGATGAAAAATCAATGGCCGGAAAAGAAAAAGATAGAAAAAGCGGATTTTGTGATCGTGAACGACGGAAAGGCGTTCCTGATCCCTCAGATATTGAAAATACATAATGAGCTTACAGGAAAAAAGGAAAAACATGGATCTTGAAAGTATAACCCAGCAGATAGCAGCGATCAGTCAACAGGCAGGAAAGATCATTCGCGACGAAGTCAGCCGTTTCAGCGAATCGGATGTGGAATACAAAGGAAGTCACGACCTGGTTTCGTATGTGGACAAGAAATCGGAGGCTTTCCTGGTGACCGAATTGCAAAAACTGGTTCCTGAAGCTGGATTCATCGCAGAGGAAAGTCCCGAACTGAAAAGAGCGGAACGCTTTAACTGGATTGTGGACCCGTTGGACGGAACAACCAATTTTATTCATAAGATCCCCGTATTTTCAGTGTCTATTGCTCTGACGGAATATTTGAAACCCGTTGTCGGGGTGATCTATGAAATCAACATGGACGAATGTTTTGTTGCCTGGCAGGGCGGTCCTGCCTTGCTGAACGGAAAAAAGATCACCGTTTCAGAAACCGGCATTTTGGATCAGGCCTTGCTGGCCACAGGGTTTCCGTATTATGATTATTCCCGGTTGGACAACTATCTGTTGTTATTCAAAGATTTGATGCAGAGCAGCCGCGGGGTGCGGCGCCTCGGATCTGCTGCCGTAGACCTGGCCTATGTGGCCTGCGGCCGTTTTGAGCTTTTTTATGAATACGGACTGAATCCCTGGGATGTGGCTGCCGGTGCCCTGATCGTGGAAAGGGCAGGAGGGAAAAATTCTACCTTCAGCGGAAGCGATGATTTTATCTTCGGAAGAGAAATTGTTGCCTCCAATCAAAAAGTTCATGACGAATTTTTGACCAAGGCCCATGCCTATTTCGGATAAAGCCTTATCTTAGCAAAAGCGCACTTCAAATAATTGTAAATTATTCATTAAGAAGCTGTTCGAATAACGAATGTTTTTTGATGTAAATAAAAATATAACGTATGACCAAGGAAAAAGTGATCAAAAAAGACAGCCCGACCCGTAGTATCCTAAAGGCCATCAGCTGGCGGTTCATTGCATCAGGAGCCACCTTTATCATAAGCTTTATCGTTTTCAAAAACTGGACCGATAAGACGGATACTCAGGTATTGCAGATTTCGTCTACCATTGCAACCGTGGATGTGGTGGCCAAGCTGATATTGTATTATTTTCATGAGCGGTTGTGGACGAACATAACCTGGGGGAAATACTGGAACCGGAGGGCCTGGCGAAGTGCCTATCGACGGATGCACAAACTGCGTGAAGCAGAAGTCAGGACGGACAGCCACCCAAAACCAGAGGGATGAAATTTGAAAAAATAAAGCTGGTCGGGGGTGACATTACGGAGTTGGCGGTGGACGCCATCGTGAATGCCGCCAATCGCACGCTGCTGGGTGGTGGGGGTGTCGATGGGGCCATCCATCGTGCCGCCGGTCCGGATCTTTTCCAGGAATGTCGCAGTCTGGGTGGTTGCGAAACCGGCTCCGCCAGGATCACCAAAGGATACCGCCTGCCGGCGAAATTTGTGATCCATGCCGTAGGTCCCGTATGGCGCGGCGGCCATCAGCAGGAAGAAGACCTCCTGGAAAGCGCTTATCGGACCGCTCTTCAGCTGGCAAAACAACATAATTGCCATACCGTGGCCTTCCCAAACATCAGCACCGGGATCTATGGCTTTCCCAAAGAAAAAGCCGCCAGAATTGCCCTCCGTACCGTCAGGAAGTTCCTGGAAGAAAACGCCGTTCCCGAAAGGGTTTATTTCGTTTGCTTTGACAATGAAAATTACAGTATCTATCAATCCATGTTGGGATTATAACGGATCCTTTCTCTGATCCATGTAGGTCTTTAGCGAGAATATTCTGGGGTGAAAATGATATTCCAAAACCCCTTTGGAAAGGTCGAATACGTTGACCCGGCTTTGGTCGATGATGTTCGAATCCGAGGTGCAAATAAATCCTGAGGCGGTTTTTTTCAGGACATGGTCGGGTGAAAAAGCGGTTTCTGCCTTTCCTGTAAGGGAAAAAACATTCATTTGCCGGTTCAGATGACGGGTCAGGTCGCCGCTGTGGCTGATGGGAGTATCGAAATAAAAATCAACGTGGGTACAGTTTTTAAATTTCAGAAATTCAAGGATCAGACCCGTGGCCTTTTCCAGAACTTCCCAGTTCAGTTTTTGACGGTGTAATTCCGATGCATCCCGCAGAAAGCCATCCATTCCCTCGAAAACAAAATTCCCGTTAAGATAACTGCCCACGGTTCTGAAGATGTTGAAACCGTCCACGGTGAGGAGGCTGTGAGCCGGTAGCTCCAATAATTTTTTGCTTTCGCGGAAGGACAAAAGTTCTTGTTTGGCCGAACCCCGGAAAAGCAGGGCGCGTTCTTCAGCGCTCAGTGCATAATGGTCGCCAATCATTTTCAAAATGGATTTCTCGGGATAATGACGGTCCAGCAAGAATAAATAATCGGTGAGCGCCTCGAAAAAATGGTCACCTGGTTTCATGTTTGCTGCCATTGATTATTTTTGTAAAGTTAAATATTTTACCGATGAAGATCATCATTATCAATGGCCCCAACCTGAACCTCCTTGGAAAAAGGGAACCCACGATCTACGGACATGTTTCTTTCGAAGAAGTATTACGACAGTTTCAGTCAGAATTTCTGGAAATGGAAATTTCCTATTATCAGTCGAATGTGGAAGGAGAGCTTATCAATAAGCTTCATGAAAGCGATGCTGCCAAGGATGGGATTATCCTGAACGCCGGCGCGTATACACATACTTCCGTGGCCCTGGGTGATGCCATCAAAGCGATCCAGACCCCGGTGGTGGAAGTGCATATCAGCAACATCTTTTCGAGGGAGGACTACAGGCATGTCAGTTTTCTTGCCCCCAACTGTGCCGGTTCGATCATCGGTTTCGGCCTGGATTCTTACCGGCTGGCGCTCAAATATTTTCAGGGAAAATAATCCGTCAGGAAAAATCCTGGGGATCCAGCGCTGAGAAAGACTTCTCTCCTTTCAGATAGTATCTCGAAACAAGACTTTTCTGATAGATGCATGAAACCCGTCGCCGGGTGATCTGTGCACGCTTTTTTCTGAGAACGCCCAGGTGGCTGTAAAAGTAAAAATGGGCGTTAATGATGGCGATGATGTCTTTGAAGTGCCCCTGCAACAAAAATTTCACACCGGCCAGACCGTCCAGGAAAAGCCGGGTTATCAAGACTTTGTTTAATTGTCCGTCCGGCAGATTTTTATAAAGGAGCATGAAATTGTTCCTAAAGTTGAAATAGGTTTACTGCGGAGAACTTTTGGGCAGTGTTCCACCGCCCACATGGAAAATTTTGGATTCCGGTTGCACCATGATCCTGAAACCTTCGTTTTTTGCGCGCCAGCAAAAATCGATTTCTTCCATGTGTGCAAAAAAATCGGCATCCAGCCCGCCCAACTGATGGAACACAGAGGCGCGCACCATCATGCAGGCTCCGGTGGCC
>JBJKPL010000171.1:0-5115 GCA_046706345.1 Candidatus Sulfidibacterium sp. | reverse complement strand
GTAGAAGAGATTGAAGAATTCCTGAAGAGTCATAAGTTCAAGGTTTCCGGTGCCAACCATCCCGACCAGGCGTTGGAGGTCGTTCGCAATGCCGATATCGGCATTGCCATTCTGGACATCCGCCTTCCCGGCATGAGCGGACTGGATCTGCTGCTGGAGATCAAAAAGATCAGCCCCCAGACGGAGGTGATCATGATCTCGGGACACGGCGACATGAATACCGTGATTGAAGCCATGCGAAAAGGGGCGGTGGATTATTTTCCGAAACCTTTCCGTCTGGCCGACGTGTACAAATCCATTGTCCGAACCCAGCGTTTCATCCACCTGACGACCGAACTGAATACGGTGAAAACCAGTGTGGACGTCCTTTCAAAAAAACTGCTGGAAAACATCGGCGTGCAGCTCATCGGCAACAGCCCGGCCATGAAAGAACTCATCGCTTCCATGAACCGGGTGGCGCAGACGCCCTCCACTTCGGTGCTGATCCTGGGGGAAAGCGGCACCGGCAAGGAACTGGTAGCCCATGGCATCCATTATTTAAGCCAGCGCAACAAGAATATGTTCTATTCGGTGAACTGCTCGGCCATTCCCGAGAGTCTTTTCGAAAGCGAGTTTTTCGGTCATAAGAAAGGTGCCTTTACCGGGGCCGATTCCGACAAGGAAGGGTGGTTTGAGATTGCCGACAACGGCACTTTGTTCCTGGATGAGATCAGTGACATGCCCCTGGGGCAGCAGGCCAAGTTGCTGCGGGTGCTCGAAGAACGCCGTGTGAGCAAAGTGGGCTCGCGCCAGAGCCGCAAAGTCGATGTGCGGGTGGTGGCGGCGTCGAACCGCGATCTGGAGCTGATGGCCCAGGAAAATAAATTCAGACCCGATCTGTTTCACCGGCTGAGCATCTTTATCATCAAGATCCCGCCTTTACGGGAACGAAAAGAAGACATCCCCATGCTGGTGCAATACTATTTAAAATGGTATTCCGAGCAACTGGGAAAAGCCGTACAGAAAGTCAATCCCAAAGCCATGGAACTGCTGACTTCCTATGATTTTCCCGGCAACATCCGCGAACTGCGCAACGTATTGGAACGCGGAGTGATCTATTGCGACGGCCCGGAACTGCTGCCCAAACACATTCACCTGTCCGTTAACCATGATCCGGTGCTGAAGCCCCCGGCCGCTGCCGGTCCTGCAGAAGCCGAAACCCTGGACCTGGAAGCCCACGAAAAAATGGTCATCCTGCGGGCGCTGGAAAAAGCCGGCAACAACAAGTCCAAAGCTGCCGAACTGCTGAATATCACCTGGCAGGCCCTCGACCGGAGGCTGAAAAAATTCAACCTCGAAGACTGACCCCTTTATCATCATCCGGTCCCGATCGGGAAAAATTGCCCGCCGCGGTCTCCGGGCCGGAAAAATTTTA
This sequence comes from Candidatus Sulfidibacterium sp., assembly GCA_046706345.1. Taxonomy (GTDB): domain Bacteria; phylum Bacteroidota; class Bacteroidia; order Bacteroidales; family F082; genus Sulfidibacterium. The sequence goes on along the minus strand of JBJKPL010000171.1, from coordinate 3,701 downwards.
TTTTTTTCAGGTTGCGCAAATCCTAATTTATATCATTTGTGTCTGACGGATTTCATATTGAGAAATACTGAATGTTTCTTCCATGGCTTATTAAGACTAAAAATAAATTGGAGTTTTGATACCAAAAACCCCCGGCCCGGGACCGATATTTTAGAATAATCCAACTAATTTCGCGCAAAATTTTTTAAAGTAATCATCTACATATATAATTCTATGAGTAGCGAGTCGTTAGTCCTGTTTTTTGTTCTTGCGTTGGTGCTCGTGGGTGGTGCGATCGTATTCTCGTCGCTGGTTGCCCCGCGGTCATCTACCAAAGGAAAATTTGAGCCTTACGAATGTGGGATCCCCACCGAGGGACCTACCTGGATCCAGTTCAGCGTGGGCTATTATTTATTCGCGATCATCTACCTGGTCTTTGATGTGGAAACGGTCTTTCTGTTCCCCTGGGCCGATGTGATGAAAGCAGTCGGAATGCGGGCCTTTGTCGAGATTGTGGTCTTCTTCTTTATCCTCGGCCTGGGTCTGTTGTATGCATGGAAGAAAGGAGCATTGAAATGGGTGTAAAAATTAAATCAATGAAAAATGAGGACTTCCGGGATAACGAAACCCTGGAAGACCTGAAAGCATTAGGCGACAACGTATTCTTTACCACCGTCAGCGATCTGTTAAAATGGGGCCGGTCCAATTCGATCTGGCCGCTGACCTTTGCCACCAGCTGCTGCGGCATCGAGATGATGGCAGCAGGGGCTTCGCGTTACGATTTTGCCCGCTTTGGCATCGAGGTTTATCGTGCCACCCCGCGGCAGGCCGACGTGATCGTGGTGGCCGGGACCATCGTCCATAAAATGGTGCCCGTGCTGAAACGTCTCTACGATCAGATGGCAGAACCCAAGTATGTGATCGCCATGGGGGCCTGTGCCGTTTCCGGCGGACCCTTTTATTACAATACCTATTCCGTTGTCCGTGGCGTCGACCACGTACTCCCTGTGGATGTCTACATCCCTGGCTGCCCTCCGCGTCCCGAAGCCCTGCTCTACGGCGTGATGCAGCTGCAACGGAAAATCAAAGCCGAAAAAGTGGCTTTAAGAAATAACAAGGAAGAAAAATAAGCTGAATTAATATGGAAAAGACAGAATTAATGGAGCTTATCACGAAAGTCATTTCCGATGGCACGGTGAGTGAAGGGTCCCAGTATCCTGAAATTGTCGTCCCGGCGGAGAAACTGCGCGAAGCAGCCCTGGCGTTAAGAAACCTCGAAGGACAGCCTTTCGACTATCTGATCAACATGACTGCCGCCGACTTTACGGATAAATTCACGGTATACTATCATATGGAGTCCACGCAGGATCACCAACTGGTGGTTCTGAAGGCCGATATTCCCAATCGCGATAAAGCAGAAGTCGATACGGTTTCCGATGTCTGGGCTACTGCCGAATTTTTCGAAAGAGAAGTCTTTGACCTTTTTGGCATCCGCTTTAAAAACCATCCGGACCTCCGGCGGTTGTTCCTTGAAGATGATTACGGCTTCCCGCTGCGAAAAGATTTCAAAGACGAAGTGAACATTATAGAACTCCCCAATTGATATGAGCAAAGATGTCATTAAAAATATTATAGTCAAAGATGATGAAGATTACATCATCAATATGGGACCTCAGCATCCGTCCACTCACGGCGTCTTAAGGCTGGAAGTTTGTCTGAACGGTGAAATCGTCAAGTACGTCATCCCGCACATCGGTTACATCCACCGCGGGATCGAGAAGATGTGCGAAGCCGACACCTACAAGCAGATCATCCACCTCACCGACCGGATGGATTACCTCTCGGCGCACATGAACAACGAAGCCGTCTGCCTGGCGGTGGAAAACGCGCTGCAGGTGGAAGTCCCCGAAAGAGTACAATACATCCGTGCCATCCTCGATGAGCTGAACCGTCTTGCCTCGCACCAGTTATGGTGGAGTGCTTTCGGTATGGACCTGGGTGCCTTGACGACCTTCTTCTACGGCCTGCGCGACCGGGAAAGGATCCTGGCCATCTTCGAAGAGTCCTTCGGTTCGAGGTTGCTGCACAGCTTTATCACCCCCGGCGGACTGATGCACGATGTGCATCCCGATTTCCGGAAGCATACCGCCGAGTTTGTGAAATATTTCCGCAAGAAATTACCCGATTACAAAAACCTGCTGACCGATAACGTCATTTTCCACAACCGGACCAAAGGGGTGGGCCTGATGTCAGCGGAAACGGCTGTGGCCTTCGGCGTCACCGGTCCTTCGGGACGGGGCTCCGGATTTGCCTGCGACGTGCGGAAAGTGGCACCTTACGGCGTTTACGATCAACTGGATTTCAAACAGGTGTTGTATACCGAAGGCGATTCCTTCGCCCGTTACCAGGTGCGTATGGACGAAATGGAAGAATCGCTCAACCTGCTGGAACAACTGGTGGAAAAGATGCCTCAGGAAGGCGACTTTACCGCCAAGATGAAACCCATCATCAACCTGCCCGAAGGAGAATACTACCAGCGGGTGGAAACGGCACGCGGGGAACTGGGGGTCTTCGTCGTCAGCAAAGGCGAGAAATATCCCTGGCGGATGAAATTCCGCTCGCCGAACTTCAGCAACCTGTTTGTCCTGAATACCCTTTCCAAAGGATTAAAGATCGCAGACCTGGTCGCCATCAGCGGCTCACTGGATTTGGTTTTACCTGATATTGACCGATAAACAATTCAAAGCATGATTTTAGATATTTATAGTTTTTCGACATTGACCGATGCAATCGACAAAGGCCTGCACAATGCCATGGCTCCCTGGCTGGCAACGACCCTGGAGTTTGTGATCGTGGGCGTGGTCTTTTTGATCTTCTATGCCTTGCTCGGCCTTTTCCTGGTGTATCTTGAAAGAAAGGTCTGTGCGGTGATCCAAAACCGTATCGGACCCAATCGGGTAGGAAAATGGGGTTTGTTGCAAACCATCGCCGACCTGATCAAACTGTTGATGAAAGAGCTGATCCCCATCAAGAATGCCGACGGGTTCCTCTTCAACCTGGCCCCGTTCATCGTGATCATTGCTTCCTTTATGGCCATGGCCGCGTTGCCGTTTGCCAAGGGGTTGCAGGCCATGGACTTCAACATCGGGATCTTTTATGTGATGGCCGTGTCGTCGCTGGGTGTCATCGGCATCCTGCTGGCAGGCTGGTCCAGCAACAGCAAGTACTCCCTGATCGGTGCCATGCGTAGCGGCGCCCAGATCATCAGTTACGAACTTTCCGTCGGGCTGTCCCTGCTTTCGATTGTGATCTTATCGGGATCCATGCAGCTCTCGACCATCGTACAGAGTCAGGCTGACGGCTGGTGGATCTTTAAAGGACATATCCTGGCCTTTATTTCTTTTGTGATCTTCCTCATCGCCAGTACCGCCGAAACCAACCGCGGACCTTTCGATTTGGCCGAAGCCGAGTCGGAACTGACCGCCGGTTTCCATACCGAATATTCAGGCATCAAATTCGCTTTCTTCTTCCTGGCCGAGTACATGAACATGTTCATCGTGGCTGCCATCGGCGCCACCCTGTTCCTCGGCGGCTGGATGCCGCTGCACATCGGCCACTGGCAGGAATTTAACCACATCATGGACTACATTCCGTCCCTCGTATGGTTCTTCGGCAAGACTTTCTTTGTGATCTATCTGATCATGTGGTTCAAATGGACTTTC
>JBJKPL010000170.1:0-33113 GCA_046706345.1 Candidatus Sulfidibacterium sp. | reverse complement strand
ATCGTGGAGTCCGATGCTACGATTGTAGCGCCGTTGATTTTTGCCTATTTATTGGGTTGGTAGCTGAAATCAAAAGGTTAAAGGTTAAAGGCTAAAGTCCAATGTGAATTTCGAATGTCGATTAACGATTTGAGCTTATAGAAGAATGGATCAAAATCGTAAATCAAAAGACCGAAGCCGGAAGACCGAAGAAAAAGCTCTTACCTCGTCAGCGTTTACACAACGCGGATGGATTTTTGACTGCATTAGTAATGCATAATCCTTTTTTTTGCTGTGCCTTAGTATTCACCGCATACAACTGATGTATCTCACCTTCTGCAGTGACTAAAACATGCAGGGCAGGGTTCCGGACATGCAACGCAGGTATCAAAACATGTAAAACAGAACCCTGAACATGTAATTCAGCATCAAAACCCTGTAAAGTTTAATGATAAACATGCAACGCAGGGTCTAAAACATGTAAAGTTATATCATTAACATGCAACGCAGAGTCCTGAACATGCATCGCCGGCATTAAAACATGTAACGCAGGGACTGAACCATGTGGAGTTGAAGAATATCCCGCGGTAATTTTATAACTCCAGGTGGTTACGCGTCAGCGGAATGTGGATATGCATCAGCGGAATGTGGTTACGCATCAGCGGAGCCTGGATATGCATTAGCAGAATGCGGTTATGAGTCGGCTGCAAGCGGTAATGCATCAACGGAGCCTGGATATGCATCAGCGGAATGTGGTTACGCATTAGCGGAGCGTGGTTATGCGTCAGCGGAGCGTGGCTACGAGGCAACTGCAGATGGTTACGGATCAGCGGCAAACGGCTACGTGTAGAGACGCAAAATCTTGCGTCTTTGCTTTAACACGACTTCATCAAAACTTTATGTACTTTTGTGTCCGTTTTCACAAAATTGGGAGAATTGAACGTAAGTAATCTGAGTGAGATAGATGGAAACCATCTGTTTCAAAGCTTTCTGGCGGGAGCATCAAAAATTTTCGAGACACAACACTATCTGAACAAGATCAATGTTTTTCCTGTGGCGGATGCCGACACGGGAACCAACATGGCTTCCACCATGCGTGCCATCATCGAAATTGCACAACCCGACAAAAGCATAAAGGTCACGGCGGATTCCATTTCCGATGCCGCCCTGACGGGGGCGCGCGGCAACTCCGGAATTATCTTTGCCCAGTTCCTGTTTGGTTTCAGTAACGAGCTGAAAGATGAAGAGACCGTGTCGATGGACGGGTTTGCCAGTTCTTTCAAAAAAGCAGTTCGTTATGCTTACGAAGCCATCGCCAATCCGGTGGAAGGCACCATCATTTCGGTGATCAAGGACTGGGCGGATTTCATTTCAGCACCCAAAGAAAAGTATCAGAACTTTCATCATTTTCTTGGCGAAAGCCTGAAAATTGCCAGGCATTCACTAAAGGAAACCACCAAGAAAATGGACAAACTCAGTGAAGCCAAGGTGGTGGATGCCGGCGCCCAGGGTTTTGTCAACTTCCTGGAAGGGATGGTGGAATATTTTAAAACGGGCATCACCCCCAATGTGGAAGTTTTGAAAATGGCTGAGATCGAAGTCGGTGACGACCACATCGGCCACGATGACATCACCTACCGTTATTGCACGGAAGCGCTGTTAAAAGGCGAAGGGTTGGACAAGGACGCACTTCGCGGCCTGGTGGACCACTTCGGCGATTCCCTCGTGATTGCCGGGACCGGCAAAAAAATAAGGGTGCACATCCACACCGATACTCCGTGGAAGCTTTTTGAAAAACTCTCGGAAACCGGCACCATTATTGCCCAGAAAGTGGACGACATGGTGTTACAGAATGATGTGGCTTCACATCCGAAATCGAAGGTGGCCCTGCTGACGGATTCTGCCGTCGACCTGCCGCTGGACCTGCTTGAAAAACATCAGATCCAGGTGATCCCGTTGAATGTGCACTTCGGGGAAACTTATTATCTGGACGGGGTGACCATCAAACCGGAACAGTTTTATTCCAGGCTAAGGAAAGCCAGTATTTATCCAACCACATCGCAACCTTCCTACAAAGATTTTTACAATCGCTATAATTATTTGGCCACACATTACGATTCCATCATCGGTATCAATGTCAGCGCCCGGTTGAGCGGCACCTGGCAAAACAGCCTGAATGCGGCCAACAAGGTCGCGGACCATACAGGCAAGACCATCGAGGTCATCAACAGCAAAAAGGTGTCCTGCGGCCAGGGATTGTTGGTGCTGCGTGCCGCCCGCGAGCTTGAAAAAGGGATGAGCCATGATGATGTGGCCGCCCTGCTGCCGTTGTGGGCCCACAACACCAAACAATTCGCCTTGCTGAAAACGTTGAAATATCTCGTCAAGAGCGGGCGAATCCATCGGGGCAAAGGGATGGTCGGCAGCCTGCTCAATCTGAAACCTCTGTTGGAAATCAATCAGAGCGGTCTGGTGGAAGAAGTCGGTAAAACCATGTCGATGCAGAAAAGTCTGGAAATGATGCTTGCAAAAACCAGGGAATTTATCCGCGGGAAAAGCGTCTGGGGTTACTCCATCACCCATGCCGACAATCAGGAAAACGCCCATTGGGTGGCACAGAAAATGGAAGTACTTACCGGCAAGAAACCGGAATTTATCTATTCTGCCACGCCGGTCCTGGTGGCCCATGCGGGCATCGGCGCCGTATCGCTTTCGATCCTGGTGGATTAATTGTCCGCATCTTCGTTTGCCCTCTTGCCCCACTCTGACTCCCCTCTCAGAGAGAATCTCTTTCGCTGCAGGTTTGTATTCCCCTTTTGTGGTTCGCGTTAGCGAGAGAAAACCTTCCATCCTTGAAAAAACACAAGCCATCATTCTCTTTTTTCCCCTAAGTGAATCACTGAAATTTAGGCCACCCTTTCGACACGACTCTAACTAGTTGTTTTTCAGATTTCAATCGTTTGCATAAAATTATTCTAAATTCGGAATGGAAAAAAGGCGCCCGCTTTAATTTCCTAACTTTGCTCAGCAAAACCGAACGTTCCCTATGATTACAGAACAGTTAATAAGCCCCCGGAGTATTGTCGTGGTAGGTGGCTCCAACGAAATTCAAAAACCGGGTGGAAAAGTACTCAGGAATCTGATTGACGGCCATTTCCAGGGAGACCTTTATGTTTTAAATCCAAAAGAAGACAGTGTTCAGGGAATTCAAAGTTTCCGCGATCCTGCCGATCTGCCTGATTCGGATCTGGCCATCATCGCCATTGCTGCAAAATACACTCCGGACATTGTGGAATTTCTGGCACAAAACAAAAAAACACGCGCTTTTATCGTTTTGTCCGCCGGGTTCAGTGAAGAAAGTCCGGAAGGAAAGATCCTGGAAGAGCGGATGGTAGCCTCCGTCAACAAAGTAAACGGTTCGCTGATCGGGCCCAACTGCGTGGGCGTTTTAACGCCGCAATACCACGGGGTATTTACACTTCCCATTCCCACCCTGGATCCTCAGGGTTGTGATTTTATCAGCGGATCCGGAGCTACAGCGGTATTTATCATGGAGGCCGGGATCCCAAACGGACTAAAGTTCAACAATGTCTATTCGGTGGGCAACTCTGCCCAGATGGGCGTAGAAGAGATCCTGCAGCACATGGACGAGCATTTTGACCCAGAAAAGGATTCCAAAGTAAAATTGCTGTATCTGGAAAAGATCGACAAGCCGCAGCTATTGCTGAAACATGCTTCCTCCCTGATCCGGAAAGGATGCCGGATTGCAGCAGTGAAAGCCGGCGCTTCCGAAGCCGGTAGCCGGGCGGCTTCATCCCATACCGGCGCGCTGGCGAGCTCCGATGCGGCTGCCGACGCCTTGTTCAAAAAGGCAGGCATCGTGCGTTGTTACGGACGTGAGGACCTCATCAGCGTAGCCTCTGTATTTATTCATCCTCCTTTTCAGGGAAAGAACCTTGCCGTCATCACCCATGCCGGTGGTCCGGCAGTGATGCTCACGGACAAACTGTCGCAAGGCGGACTGGCCGTTCCTCCCCTTTCAGGAGAAGCAGCCGAAAGTTTAAAAGAAAAATTATTCCCGGGATCGTCGGTGGCGAATCCCATCGACTTTCTGGCTACGGGGACAGCGGAGCAACTGGGGATCATCATCGACGCCGTGAACGAGCAATTCACGGAAATCGATGCGATGGTGGTGATCTTCGGCACCCCCGGATTGTTCAGGATCTTTGACGTTTATGAGTTGCTGGATGAAAAAATGAAAACCAGCAAAAAGCCCATTTTTCCTGTTTTACCCTCGGTGATGACTGCCCGTGAGGAGACGGAAGCCTTTGTAAAAAAAGGCCGGGTTTTCTTTCCTGATGAAGTGATGCTGGGAACTGCGCTGGGAAGAATTTATAACACGCCGGCTCCTGCCCCTGAGAAACCGGAATTGCCTCCCATGGATCGGAAGGGGATCCGGAAGATCATCGATCACAACGGACCAGGATATCTGTCTCCGGATGCAGTATCTGCTTTGCTGGATGCTGCCGGGATCCCCAGAGCCAAGGAGTACACCACCGACCATTTATCCGAGATCACGGGCCTGGCCGAAAAAACCGGGTTCCCGCTGGTGATGAAAGTGGTGGGTCCGGTGCACAAATCGGACGTCGGCGGCGTATCGCTGAACATCTCCGATAACGGGCGTCTGGTGTCGGAAATGAAACGCATGCTGCAGATCCCTGATGCCAAAGGCGTACTGATCCAGCCCATGTTGCAGGGGACCGAATTGTTTGCAGGCATTAAAAAAGAAGGAAACTTCGGACACCTGGTCCTTTTCGGGCTGGGCGGCATCTTTATCGAAGTACTGAAAGACGTACGCACGACCATGGCACCGCTGAGTCATGCAGAAGCTGCCGCCGAATTAAAACAGCTGAAAAGTTACAGGATCATTCAGGGCGTCCGCGGAAAAGAAGGCCTGGATGAACAGGGCTTTATTGACATCCTTCAGCGGCTATCGGCACTGGTGCTGATCGCACCGGAAATCGTTGAGATGGATCTGAACCCGTTGCTGGCCATGCCCCGTCAGGTGATTGCCGTTGATGCTCGTATCCGCCTGGAAAAAACAGAAACCCATTAGGGGTTTTTTGGTAAATTTGTAAAGAAAAATGGACATCCTCTTATCAAAATCTAAAGTACTTCCGTTATGAGAAACACACCGATAGACCCTGAAATTGTAGACCGGAAAGTCAAAGAGAGCGGTTTACGTTCCGTTGGAAAAGCCTCCATCCGGGAAATCAAAAAGCTGGTTGACAACATAGAAGCCGCCACCGGTGAGGACTTTGTCCGCATGGAGATGGGGGTTCCCGGCATTCCGCCGGTTAAGATCGGCATTGACGCCCAGATCGAAGCGCTGAAAAACGGCGTCGCCGCACTGTATCCCAACATCTGGGGCCATCAGGAGTTGAAAAATGAGTTTGCCCGGTTCCTGAAGCTTTTTATGAACATCGATGTAAATCCCGAAGTTTGCATCCCGACGGTGGGTTCCATGCAGGGGAGCTTCGCTTCTTTTCTGTGCATGAGCCGTACCAACCGCAACCAGGATTCCACGCTGTTCCTTGATCCGGGATTTCCGGTCCATAAAATGCAGCACACGGCGCTGAACCTCCGCTACGAGAGTTTCGACGTGTATAACTACCGCGGGGAAAAGCTGCGTGAAAAGCTGGAGTCCTATTTCAGCACCGGACGTTTCCACTCGGTGTTGTATTCCAACCCCAACAATCCATCGTGGATCTGTTTTACCGAAGATGAGCTCAGGATCATCGGGGAACTGGCCGACAAATACAATGTAGCCATTCTGGAAGACCTGGCCTATTTCGGCATGGATTTCCGGAAAGATTATTCCAAACCCGGCCAGCCGCCGTACCAGCCTACGGTGGCCCGGTATTCAAAAAATTATATCCTGTTCGTTTCCAGCTCCAAGATCTTCAGCTATGCCGGTGAACGCATCGGGATGATGGTGGTATCGGAAAGATTGTTCAACATGAGCCTGCCGGATCTGAAGCGATATTATTCCACCGACAAGCTGGGCTACACCCTGATCTTCGAGACATTGTATCCTTTGAGCTCCGGGGTTTCCCACTCGGCTCAGTACGCCCTGGCGGCCATCTTTAAAGCCGTGAATGAAGGCAGATTCAATTTCCTGGATTACGTGAAAGATTATGGCAGGAAAGCCCATGAAATGAAAGAGATCATGACCCGAAACGGTTTTCAGATCGTTTATGATACCGATCTGGACCAGCCTGTGGCAGATGGATTTTATTTCACCTTTTCCTACCCAGGCATGGATGCAGAAGAGTTGTTACGGGAGCTTTTATACTATGGCGTCAGCGCCATCTCGCTGCTGATTTGCGGCAGCGACCGCAAAGAAGGGATCCGTGCCTGTACCTCTCTGGTGCGCCACGATCAGTTCCCGGATCTGAATGAAAGGCTTCAGAAATTCCATGCAGACCATCCGGTTCAGTAAAGCACATTCCATTAACATTTGACAATAAAAAAGGAGGCTCGAAAGCCTCCTTTTTTTATTTTAATACCTACGGTTATTTGGCAGGTGGAGTATAGATGTTGGCACTGACGCGGTAACCCGTCTTGTCGGTATACCAGTCGGTATACTGGGTTCCGCCGCTTTGTGCCCAATCAGCAAAGTGATTGTAGGCGTTTAGAATATCCACCGTTTCCACGGGATAGGCAAACGAAACCGGAACATCCAGTGCCCAGGGCAGGTTGGAAGCGGTCTGATAATATTTCCCGGTGGCCGGATCCGTAGCGTCGGCCTGGGTTCCGAAGTAGGATGCATTGGCAAGATCGGTCGGTTTCTGCCCGGCCAGGTGTACTTCTTTACCACGGTCGCCATTCACGATCAGGAAAGGATTGTAGGGAGCATCACCGGTGGTAGTCACCGCCACAGGGTTTTTATAAACCACATGCAACACATTGGTGTCGGGCTGTACATACGGTACGTCCTCTTTGGTATTGACAAAAGCAGAACCTGAACTTCCGATCATACTAAAAGCATTATCAAACAAGACGATCACGGTGTTTGTCTGCCCCTGTTCGGTTCCGTTGGCGTTGTTGTGAACATAATTTTCAGTGTATTTGGTTCCGGTAACCGAAGCTACGTTGGACGGATCACCTCCCAGCTCGAAACCAAAACCGTTTTTCAAACTGGCACCCACGGCACGAACGGAATAATCGGTATAAAATTCCACCAGTTTGTTGGAGGCATTCAGCACCGATTTAAAATGATAATCCAGGACCAGGTCGTTGAAATCATAGTCACCCATACCGGGCCACAGGTCCTCATATGCCAGCGTTCCCCAATCGGTCTTGTTAGGATAATAGACATTGAACGCACGGGTCGGGTCGTTGGGGTAATCGTCCAGTTGATCGTTCACTCCGTCGCCATCGCTGTCTTTGATGGGGCCGGTCACATTGGCATTGTCAAAATAGATGCTCCCGTTCCCGCCGCCGTTGGCCGTCCAGATCAGGATATTCACATGGGTCGTTCCCTGGGGCATGTTGGCAGCCACGGTCACCGTATGCCACGTTGGAGAAGGCTGATAATCGAACGCATAGTAATAGGCCAGCGGCTGATCCTGCGAATTCATGGGAATGAGGTAAAGATAGGCATAAAGCCAGGTTCTCTGCCCCACTCCTTTGACATTACAACTGAAAGTGACCAGGTCACCCGGATTGGCAGCAACCCACTGAGAAGCACCGCCGTTTTCATAATACCGCGGCGTTGCCAGCACATGGTTGTTTCCGTCTTTCACCCATTGCATCTCACCGCCATAATAATAATTGGTAAGATACCATCTGCCATCAGCAGCGTGAGGGGTATTCCAGTAATAGATCTTGCCGAAATCATTGGTTTCAAAATCACCGTTTCCGATAAGATTGTCAGAAACCATTGTTTTATACACACCGGCGTTGTGTGAAGTCATCGGCATGGCCACCGCTGCTTTGGTGGTAGTGTCTGCCGGGGGGATGGTATCCGGCGGAGTACTCCCGTAATTGGCTCCCAGATCTACTGTAACGCCACTGGCTTTGGCACCTGCGGCAGAATTTACCGTTACATACTGGTCTCCAGCCACGGTTTGAAGATACACGGAGTCCAGGGCGGTGGGAATACGGAACGTACCACTGAACTGTCCCTGGGTATCAAAACTTCCGGAGGTGATCAGCTTGCCGCCACTGTCCGGGGCGGCGGTATAAATATTGAAACGGCTTTTGGACTGGGAAAAATCCATGCTGAAGGGCATCTTGAGGGTGATCTCTTTATCCACGGTGGTTTTGAAGGTGAAACCGTCCGGAACCGTCAGGTTTTTCATACTGCTCCCTGCAGCAGCTGTCGGGTTTACCGAACTCTTCTGGCATGACTGGAAAACAAACGACATGATGACCATCGCTCCCAGAGCAAAAATTACCGATCTTTTTCGAACTTTCATTTTATACGTGTTAATTATTATCAGATTGAATGCCGTGATGGTATTGCATGATTACGGCAGGTCGTCAAACCGGGATTTTATTTTCAAAAAGCATACCAAAGAAAAAAGATTTTTTTAAATTACTCATCCGTAATGCATTAATAAAAACCCTACCAATCACGAATTCCCAATATGGGAATTTTTTCCAAAAATAAACAATAATTTCATACCACCGGTCGGTCCCTTCCGTTTGCACAAAAATTTAATATTAAAATAATGTTGACAAACAAAGGGTTACAAAACCCCTTCCAGCAAATAAAATTCCAAAATTAAAATCCAACAGCACAAACGTTTGAAGTTGAATAACCCTACCAGGTTCAAACGTTTGATTAAAAATTTGAGATTTTTTTAGTTAATTTAACCATCACATAATGGGCATAAGCGTATCAAAACCAATATTATTTGCCTACTTTTGTATAGGTAAAATGTAAGAATTTCACTTAAAAAAATCAGAAATGGGCTATATACATTTTGACAAATCCCAACTTATCAATTTGAATTATTCCCTGAACCGGGAAAAGCTCAGGACGAACCGTGCGGGGAGTTACACCAGTTCCACCATCATCAATTGCAACACGCGCAGCTATCATGGGCTCCTGGTGGTTCCTCAGCCATTGATCGATGACAACAATCACGTTTTGCTTGCCAGCCTGGACGAGAACCTCATTGCCAATGATTACGAATTCCATTTAAGCTCAAGGATCTACAAAGGGGGGATTATCGAACCCAAAGGGCACAAATACTTGCTCAGCTATAACATGGATACGAATCCAACCCTTACCTACCAGCTGGGAAACATCAAGCTTGAAAAAGAAGTGATTTTTGCGCATAAGGAAGATCGTGTTTTTATCAAATACACCGTAAAAGACAACGCCTCGAAAGTTAAACTTGTGATCCGACCTTTTCTGGCGTTCCGAAGTGTACATGCCCTGACCACCGCCAATACCTCCGTGAATACCCAGTTCAAGCCGGCAAAAAACGGCATCAGCTGGCAGATGTATCCGGGGTATTCCAGGGTTTACATGCAGTTTTCCAAAAAAGCGGAATACACCCACGTCCCGGACTGGTATTACAATCTGGAATATGTCCGTGAAAAAGAACGAGGTTACCATTATCTGGAAGACCTCTATGTTCCTGGATTTTTTGAAGTGGAGATGCCGCCCGATTCCAGCATCGTCATCTCGGCCGGCCTGGAAGAAAAGGCTCCTACAGGCTTTCAACGCCAGTTTGAAGCGGAAGTCAAAAGAAGGATTCCCCGGAACAACTTCGAGCATTGTCTGCAAAATGCGGCGGAAGAATTTTTCGTTTACACCAAAAAGTCTACCGAGATCATTGCCGGATTTCCATGGTTCGGACGCTGGGGACGGGACACCTTTATTTCCCTGCCCGGTTTGGCCCTGACACAAGGTGACAAAAAAGCGTTCCATGCGGTGACCAAAACCATGCTTTCCGAGCTGAAGCATGGACTCTTCCCCAACCTGGGTCACGGGAAAAGTGCCAGTTACAATTCGGCCGATACGTCCTTGTGGTTTTTCTGGGCCCTGCATCAGTATAAACTAATGACCGGCGAAACAGATAAACTGTGGGAAAACTACGGAAAGAATATCAAAAATATCCTGAATCATTACAAGAAAGGAACAGATCATCAGATCCGGATGCATGAAAACGGCCTCGTATGGACCGGAGAAACCGGAATTCCGGTGACCTGGATGGATGCCATTGTCAACGGCAAGCCCGTCACCCCGCGTACGGGGTTTGCGGTAGAGATCAATGCGCTGTGGTATGACGCCCTGGTTTTCTGTCTGGAACTGGCCGAAGAAGCCGGCGACAAGGCCTTTGTGAAATCCTGGGCCGCTTATCCCGAGAAGATCAAACAATCCTTCCTGGAGACCTTCTGGGACGCATCGAAAGGATATCTGGCCGATTATGCCACTTATGAAAACAAAGATTTTAACATCCGGCCCAACATGGCCATTGCTGCCGGCCTGCCATACACTCCCCTGACGCGGGAGATGAAACGCAGCATCCTGGAAGTGGTGAAAAACCACTTGCTGACACCCCGGGGCTTGCGTTCTTTGTCGCCACGATCCGTGGACTTCAAAGGAAAATGCATCGGTGACCAGGCGGAGCGCGATCTGGCCTATCATCAGGGAACAGCGTGGCCATGGCTGTTGGGATTTTTTGCCGACGGATGGCTCAGCATTTACAAAGAAAAAGGCAAAGAGTTTATCAGCGGCCTCTACCATGAATTTGCCAATGCCATGACCGAAGGCGGCGTAGGCACCGTGAATGAGATCTATGACGGCGACCCGCCCTTTGAACCTCGCGGCGCCATTTCACAGGCCTGGAGCGTAGCCGAATTATTAAGAATCAATTACTTACTAAATTATAACTACTAAAGCAACCATGCTTCAATTTTTTTTTAACACCATAACCCGAAAAAAGCCATGAGAGTACTGATGTTCGGATGGGAATTTCCGCCCCACATTACAGGCGGTCTCGGAACTGCATGTTTCGGCATTACAAAAGGTCTTTCGAAACACGGGACGGAAGTTATCTTTGTAGTACCCAAAGCATACGGTGATGAAGATCAGCAATCCGTCAAGCTGAGAAATGCCAGCGACATTTCCTTTGACCTGACGGACGAAGAATACAAAGAATACTGGCAGCACATCAAATATCTGGAAGTAGGCTCCAACATCATTCCCTATGTGAGCCCGGAGGTTTTTTCAAAAACCATCGAAGCCAACCTCAAAACAGGGATGGATTTTACCAGCAACGTTTTTTCGAGGCGCTACGAATTTTCAGGAAAATATTCTAACAACCTGATGGAGGAAGTGGCCCGTTATGCGCTGATAGCCTCTGCCCTGGCTTTGAAAGAAGATTTTGATGTCATCCATGCCCACGACTGGCTCACCTACCCCGCCGGTATTGCAGCCAAAAACTCCAGCGGCAAGAAGCTGGTAGTCCACATGCATGCCACCGAGTTCGACCGGACCGGAGGCAACGTCAACCAGCAGGTTTACGACATCGAGCGGCAGGGAATGGAAGCCGCCGACACCGTGATAACCGTCAGCAATCTCACCCGGAATATTGTGATCGAAAAATACGGCATTGATCCTGAAAAAGTGGTGACCATCCACAATGCCGTGGATCAAACGGCTCCTCATTATCCGGGCGAGTTTGAGAAAAACTACAAAGAAAAACTGGTTACCTTCCTGGGCAGGATCACCATGCAAAAGGGACCGGAATACTTTATCGAAGCTGCATACAAAGTATTGCAGAAGACCCAAAATGTCCGTTTTGCCATGGCGGGCTCCGGTGACATGCTGATCCGCATGATCAAACGTGTGGCCCAGTTGCGCATCGCAGACAAATTTCACTTTACCGGATTTTTGGGGGAGAGCGATGTTCAAAGGATCTTTTCCCTGAGCGATGTTTTCGTGATGCCCTCGGTTTCGGAACCTTTCGGGATCGTACCGCTGGAGGCCATGCGCTCCAACGTTCCGGTGATTATCTCCAAACAGAGCGGAGTGGCAGAAGTACTGAACCATGCCCTGAAGGTGGACTTCTGGGATATTGACGCCATTGCAGATTCCATCTACGGCCTGTGCCACTATGATGGCCTATCCCGGATGTTCATAAAATACGGTAAACAGGAAGTGGAAAACCTGAAATGGGAAGATTCCGCCCTGAAGATCAATGAAGTTTATCAGCGTTTACTAAATCGTTAACCCTTCAAAATTCAAGATAATGAAATCTATTTGCTTCTATTTCCAGGTACACCAGCCCCAACGGCTGAGAACATATCGGTTCTTTGACATTGGAGAAAAACATAATTATTTTGATGATTATAACAACGAGTCCATCATGCGTAAGGTAGCCGAAAAAAACTATCTGCCCATGAATGCCCTGTTGCTGGAGCTGATCAGAGAGTACGGCAGTGCTTTCAAAGTCAGTTTTTCGGTCTCCGGTACGGCACTCGACCAGTTTGAAACTTACGGCCCCGACGTTCTGGAGAGTTTTAAGAAACTGGCAGAAACCGGAAATGTTGAATTTCTGGCGGAAACCTATGCCCACTCCCTGAGCGCCCTGAAGAGCAAGGAAGAGTTCACCAAACAAGTACAGGCTCAGGCTCAGAAAATTGAGCATTTCTTCGGACAAAAGCCGACCACTTTCAGAAATACAGAGCTGATCTATTCCGATGCCATCGGCTCCATGGTGGCGGAGATGGGTTACAAGGTCATGCTTACCGAAGGGGCCAAACACATCCTTGGCTGGCGTAGCCCGGGCTTTATGTACGCCAATGCCATCAACCCCAAGCTGAAGCTGTTGCTGAAAAACTTCCGCCTGAGCGACGACATCGCTTTCCGCTTTTCGCAGCAAACGTGGTCGGAATGGCCCCTGACGACCGAAAAATTTGTGGGTTGGCTGAACCAGTTGGATCCCAAAGAAGAAGTGGTGAACTTATTTATGGATTACGAGACTTTTGGCGAACATCAATGGGCCGAAACGGGAATCTTTGATTTCATGAAGGCGCTGCCGGGAAGGGTTTTTTCCGATTCGGATTTCGTATTTGCCACCCCGTCGGAATTGGGTGAAAAAATGCAGCCGGTGTCTTCGATCCATGTCCCCCATCCCATTTCATGGGCCGACGAAGAACGCGACCTGACAGCCTGGCTGGGAAATGAGCTGCAGGATGAGGCCTTCGACAAACTCTATGCCCTGGAACCGTTGGTAAAGAAATCCGGCAATCCTAAGATCCAGAAAGACTGGCTTTACCTTCAGACTTCCGACCATTTCTACTATATGTGTACCAAATGGTTCTCCGACGGCGATGTCCACAAATATTTCAATCCCTACGGAACTCCCTATGAAGCGTTTATCAACTATATGAACGTGCTTTCCGATTTTATCATCCGGTTGGAAAAGGAAACTGATTCCACCCAGGAAGATTACAAAAACATGAAAGCCACCTTTGACGATTTGATGGACCAGGCTGAGGATTTCATCAAGAAAAAAGTGGAGCAGACTAAAAAAAGCACACAGAAAATTATGAAAGACAAGGATCTGAGCTTCGAGAACATCAAAAACATGTCGGATGCCGCGATCAAAAAATTATTGAAGGAAGTGGACATCGAGGAGCTGACAGGCGCACTGGAGGGAGCCGGGAAGGAGATCCGCGATAAAATCATCCCCAACCTGGGAAAAAAGGCACAGCAGGAGTTTGAAAAAGCGCAACAAAAGATGAAAAAAATCTCGAAGAAAGATATCGAGAGATACCGGAAAGACATTGAAACCAAGCTTAAAAAAGTCTTTGGCGGAAAATAAACCAGGCGCTCTGCCGGTAGCAGGAAAGTGAACTTTTTTTAAAATATCGAACATGATATTTCCATTTTTGTTTGCTTTGCACGATTTGAAATTTATTAAAAAAAAGCTGGACTTTGTGACGATTTTCCCCTGAAGATCTGCTATTTTCAGCTTTGAATACTACATTGGCCCGGTGGCCAAAAACTTGAAAGGAAAAGGATTTATATGAAACCGGATTTAATATTTGAGACAAGCTGGGAAGTATGCAACCAAATCGGCGGTATTTATACGGTGGTTTCCACCAAAGCCAAAAGCATGGTGCAGGAATTCGGCGACCAATATATTTTGATTGGGCCTGATGTTTGGAAAGAAACGAAGGCCAACCCTGATTTTATCGAAGACAAACGCCTGTTGGCTGAATGGCAGGAAGCGTCGGCCCAGCAAGGATTAAAGATCCGTGTCGGGCGATGGAACATCGAATCGAAACCCGTTGTCGTGCTGGTGGGCTTCACGCATTTGTACGCCCAAAAAGACGAAATATTCACCCATTTCTGGAACAGCTTCCGTCTGGATTCCATTTCCGGGCAATGGGATTACATCGAACCGGCCATCTTTGGTTATGCCGCCGGCCAGGTAATTGAAAGCTTTTACCGCTTTTATTCAAGTACCCATCAGAATGTGGTGGCGCATTTCCATGAGTGGATGACCGGAACAGGCATTCTGTATCTGAAAGAAAACCTGACTTTCGTAGGGACAGCCTTTACCACCCATGCCACGGTGCTGGGACGTTCCATCGCAGGAAACGGTTTCCCGCTCTACGAAAATCTGGAAAAATACCAGCCTTTTGTGATGGCTGAGAAGTTTGGCGTCATCAGTAAAAACTCCCTTGAAACCCTCAGCGCCAAGCAGGCCGATGTTTTTACCACGGTAAGTGAGATCACTTCCAGGGAATGCCAGCAGTTGCTGGAAAAACCGGCAGATATCCTTACCCTGAACGGCTTCAACAACAACTTTGTCCCTTCGGATGAAGATTTCCCCGGCATCCGCGCCAAAGCAAGGAAACGGGTGTTGGAAGTAGCGAACAAGATCCTCGGGAAAGAACTGCCCGAGGATACTTTCCTGGTGCTCAACAGCGGGCGCTACGAATTCCGGAACAAGGGCATCGACCTCTTCATCCAGGCCCTGGGCCAGCTGAACCGGGATAAAAAACTGAAGAAACCCATCCTGGCGGTCATCGCCGTCCCGACAGGACACGACGGTCCTACTTCTGCCTTTGCACTGAACATCATCGACGAGCCCTCCGATGAGAACCTGTATGTAACCCACAAGCTCAACTATCCCGAAAATGACCCCATTGTAAAGGAAGCCGGGAAAAACAACCTAAAAAACCATCCGGAAGATCAGGTGCACCTGATCTTTATTCCGGTTTATCTTAACGGACGCGACGGCGTGGTGGACCTGACGTATTACGATTTCATTACCGCTTTCGACTACTCTGTTTTTCCTTCTTATTACGAGCCCTGGGGCTATACCCCGATGGAGAGTATCGCTTTCGGGATCCCAACCATCACCACCACCTATGCCGGCTTTGGCACCTGGGTGCTGGATAACCTCAAAGAAAAACAAAATGCAGTTCAGGTCATCGACCGGCAAAACAAAACCGATGAAGAGTCGGCTGCCCTGATCGCGGCAGGGATCCGGAAATATCTCACCGAAGGCGATCCGGAACAGGCATCCAAAGAAGCCAGGGAAATTTCCAAACTGCTGTTGTGGGAAAATCTGGATAAAAATTATCAGGAAGCCTGGGAAGTGGCGGTTGATGTCGCCAACACCCGCAAGGAGATCCACGCACCTCAGTATACGGTTCCTGAAACCCAGTTGGTGGAACCTTCCGTTAGCACCGAAACTCCGGTATGGAAAAGAATTATTGTCGAGCCCGACCTGCCCGTACCGCTGAAACCCATCAAGGAGCTGGCATACAACCTTTGGTGGTCGTGGGACATTGAAGCCAAAGAGTTGTTCCGCGAAATTGATGCCGAGACCTGGAAAAAGGTGGAATACAACCCCGTGCTTTTCCTGGAAAGCCTTTCCCTGGAAAAGATCACCTCTCTGGCGGAAAACAAAAAATTCATCACCCGGCTGAACCAGGTGTATGCCCGGTTCCGGAAATACATGGATGCTGCCGGTGACAAGGATGAGGATATGGTGGCCTACTTCAGCATGGAGTACGGTTTGCACAGCAGCATCAAGACTTATTCGGGGGGTTTGGGGATCCTGGCGGGAGATTATCTCAAGCAAGCCAGCGACTCCAACAAGAACATGATCGCTATCGGTCTGATGTACCGCCAGGGCTATTTTAAACAGCTCATCAGCCATCTCGGCGACCAGATTGCCGAATATTCCATCCAGGAAACCAACCAGCTGCCCATCGAATCGGTGAAAGATGAAAACGGCGATTCCGTGCGCGTTGCCATTGCCCTTCCGGGACGGGTGGTCTGGGCCAAAGCCTGGCGGTTGAATGTGGGTAGAATCCCGCTATTCCTGCTGGATACCAACATCAGCGACAACAACGAACAGGACCGGAAACTCTCTGCCCAGCTTTACGGCGGTGACAACGAACACCGGCTGAAGCAGGAGATGCTCCTGGGCCTGGGCGGGATCCGGCTGATCAAAAAACTCAAACTTGATCCGGCCATTTATCACAGTAACGAGGGCCATGCTGCCTTTATCGGTCTGGAGCGGATCGACAAGCTGATGGATCAGGAACATATCAGTTTTTATGAAGCCATGGAATATGTCAGGGCCACCACCCTCTTTACGACCCACACCCCGGTTCCGGCGGGCCACGACAGTTTTGAAGAACACCTGATCCGCGCCTATTTGTCTCATTTCTCCGATCATTTCTCCATTTCCTGGGAGGAATTCATCGGTCTGGGAAGATTCCGGCCCAAGGATTCCTCGGAAAAATTCTCCATGAGTGTCCTGGCCACCAATCTCTCCCGGGAAGTCAACGGGGTCAGTCGCATCCACGGCCGGGTATCCCGGAACATGTTCAAAGGCCTGTATCCCGGCTTCTATGAAGAAGAACTGCATATCGGGTATGTTACCAACGGGGTGCATTATTACACCTGGACCAACAGCGTGTGGCAGAAACTGTTCCGTGAAACTTTCGACGATCAATTTGAACACAATCAGTCCAAAACCAGGATGTGGGAAAACATCTACGACCTGTCGGATGAAAAGATCTGGCAGGCTCGCCTGACCGTTAAAAGAGAATTGATCGCTTACGTCAAGGAGTGTATTCATCACGATTTGACCGACCGCCAGGAAAGCCCCAAACTGACCCTGGAATCTCTGAAATACATCAATGAAAAATGTTTGATTTTCGGATTTGCCAGACGTTTTGCCACCTATAAGCGTGCCCATTTGCTTTTCCTGGACACCCAAAGACTGGCCCGAATTGTCAACAATCCGGAACGTCCTGTGATCTTTGTCTTTGCCGGAAAAGCCCATCCGCGGGATAAAGCAGGTCAGGACCTGATCAAACGGATCATTGAGATTTCCAAACAGGAAGAATTCGTGGGAAGAATCCTTTTCCTGGAAGATTATGATATGACCATGGGCAAGATGCTGACCAGCGGCGTGGATGTTTGGATGAATACCCCCACCCGGCCATTGGAAGCTTCGGGAACCAGCGGCGAAAAAGCCACACTGAACGGCGTACTGAATTTCAGCGTGCTGGACGGCTGGTGGGCCGAAGGATACCAACCCAACAGCGGCTGGGCAGTAACAGAAACCCGTACTTACGAAGATCAGCAATTACAGGATCAGCTGGATGCTGAGGTGATCTACAACATGCTGGAAACGGAAATTATTCCGGCCTATTTCAATCAGGATGAAGACGGAGTCTCCAAAGACTGGGCCGGAAGGATCAAAAACACCCTGGCTGAAATCGCACCGCATTTTACCATGGAGCGGATGCTAAACGATTATGTGGGAAAATATTACACCTCCCTGATCGCCAGCAGCAAGCTCATGAAGGAAAATCACTACCAGAACACCCAGAAGCTGGCCCTGTGGAAACAGAAAGTAAAACAATCCTGGAACAAGATCGGGATCGTATCCATCAGCATTCCAGACCCTAAAAAAGGGCCCATCGCCTTCGGAAAATACTTTACCGCTGAGATCGTTCTGGACATGGACGGGATCAGCGTAGAGGACGTGGAGATCGAAGTCATTATGGGTAAAAAAGAAGAAGGCGACCTGAACAAGATCCTGTTAAAACGCCCGTTGGAAGTCAAGGAGGTAGCAGGACGAAAAGTCACTTTTGGTTGCAGTTTCCCGGTTTCCTATTCCGGAAAGATCAATTATGCTTTCCGAATGACACCGAAAAATGAAATGCTGGCCCACAAGATGGACTTTCCGCTAGTGAAATGGATGTAAAAATAAAAGCCTGCTTTGCAAAGCAGGCTTTTTTCTTGCAGCTGATGGCCCTAAACCACTGCCAGCAGGCTTATGTCCAGACTCCGGATCTGGTGGGTCAGCGCCCCGACGGAAATAAAGTCCACGCCGGTCTCGGCGTAAGCCCGGATGTTTTCCACACTGATGCCGCCGGATGCTTCGGTCTCGTATTTCCCATGGATCCTCTCCAGTCCCTTTTTTAACTCGGACGGCGTAAAATTGTCAAGCATGATCCGGTGGATGCCGCCGGTAGACAGCACTTCTTCCAGTTCAGGGAAACTGCGTACCTCGATCTCAATTTTCAGATCCAGGTGGTTTTCCTTCAGATAAGCAATCGTCTTACGGATGGCCGGCCTGACACCGCCGGCAAAGTCGATGTGGTTGTCTTTGATCATGATCATGTCATACAGGCCGAACCGGTGGTTTTCACCGCCGCCGGCTTTCACCGCCATTTTCTCCACCATCCGATTGCAGGGGGTGGTTTTTCGCGTATCGAGAAGTTTGGTATGCATCCCTTCGATTTTGCGGGTCACCTCGCGTGTAAAAGTGGCAATGCCGCTCATCCGCTGGATGAAATTCAGTGCCGTCCGTTCTGCGGAAAGCATGGAAAGCGAGCTCCCCCGGATTTCCATGATCTTCTCTCCGGGTTTGACGGTCTCCCCGTCTTCTTTAAAAAGGCTGACCTGTAGCTGGTGATCCACGGCTTGAAAGACCTTTTTGGCAATTTCCGTTCCGGCCACAATTCCCTCGGCTTTGGCAACCATCACCGATTTTCCGGTGGCGCTAACGGGAACCGTCGCCCGGGAAGTATGATCCCCGGATCCCAGGTCTTCCTCCAACGCTTTGCTTATCAGTTCATCTATATTCATCGTCTTTTGAAATTTTTCCAGATCCGGGATCCGTCCACCGACCGCATCAGTCCGTGGCTTCAATCTCCATCTGCTGAATGCAATAGCGGCCGTCTTTCGGAACCAGCAAGAAATACACATTCCAGTGCTTTTGCCGGCTCTCAAAACTCCCGATCAAAAAATACTTTTTCCCCGTAAAACCTTCTTCCTGCATCCGAAAGCCGCTGACCGGGTGTTTGTTGAAGAAATCCTGCAACTGCGACTGGGACCGCACCGCGGTAAAAAGACCGGTACTGCCCGGAAGGTCCACATTCACGAATCCGTCAAAATACAACTGCATATCGGCAGCCCTGGCGGAGGTAAAAGTCTTGACAAAGGCCTTTTTCACCGGTCCGGTATTTTGCCCCGAAAGGGGCAGCGCAAACAGGGTCATCAGGATCAGAAGTACCGGAGCCGAGGATTTCATGATTTCTTTTTTCCAAAAATACGAATTTCAGCTCTCCGATCTCCGCCAAAATTCCGGCCGGAAATATTTTGTCGGGAGGAAGGTTTTTAGATGGGAAGATTTGCACCAAGACAGTTGAAAAGTTAACGGATTCTTTTTTTAAAACCCTTTTCAATCCGTAGTTTTTATGTTACATTTGAACAAATTTTTCAACTCTTACCATGAGAAAACTGCTACATTTTTTCCTGATTGCCGCCTTTTTGGTAAGTTTATTCAGTTGCAAGCAGCACAAACCCAACAACACCGATAATTTCAACAACAGGCTCAAAGAATTCAAGAAAAACATCAACAAAGTCGACAACACCATCACCATGGTTGACAGTCTTGACAAGCAACAGGCACAAATAAACGCCGACCGCGATGCCGGCAAGATCAGCGACAGCGAGGCAAAGAAAAAACTGGATCTCCTCGACCGCACCCTGGGCAGAAAAGTGGCCCGCACCACCAATCTGCACCCCGCCAGGACCTTGCCCGACTGGGCCAGAGCGCTGGGGTTGAGGATGCCTGTGGGGATGGAACTGGATACCGATTATTCCCAGGTGACCTCCGAGAAAAACGAAGACGAAGGTTTTAATTCGGTGGTCCTTGTATTCAAGGGAGATTACCATCACGCCATGCAACAGGCCGCCCTCATTGCCGGGGATGCCCATGTACCGCTGACCAAGGAATACAAAACCGCTTTCGAGATGAAGGAAAAATACGGCGAAGAGATCATCAAAGGCGCGGTTTACATGAATTTTGAGCTGGGCGCACCCGTACAACCCAAATATGCCATCGCCATCACCGTAAGCGAAACCGGGACACTGACCATCAGTGCCACGGATTCCAAAGGCATGGAAAACCACCTGAAGCTCAACAAGCTGAATCCCACGGGCGGAACTGATTCACTGTAACCGGTTTTCACCGGCTTCGGTGAAGAAATTCAACCGATTTGGCTTTTCTGCAGCGGTAATTTTACTTATCTTTCATCCTCATTTTAACAAACGATCATGTTATGAAAATAGTTGTTTCAGGCGCCAGCAGGGGCCTGGGTTTTGCTCTGGTCAGCCATTTGCTTGCGGAAGGACATGAAGTTTTTGCCTTTGCCCGCAACTCGGATAAAATCTCCAAAATTCCTCAGGGCAGCGGAAAGCTCCATTTTATGGCTTTCGACCTGAGGGAGAAGAACTTCTCTCCACTGATCCGTGCCATCCGGGAAAAAATGTCAACCGTGGATGCCCTGGTAAACAATGCAGGTTTTCTGATTTCAAAGCCCTTCCGGGAGATGGAAGACCGTGATTTCGACCTCATGTTTGACATCAACGTCAAGGCACCGTTTAAACTGATCCGTAGCCTGTACCCCTTATTTTCCAAAGGCAGCCACATCCTGAACATCTCCAGTGCAGGTGGTTTTCAGGGCAGCGTCAAATTCGGCGGCCTGAGTCTTTACAGTGCCAGCAAAGGAGCCCTGTCCATCCTGACGGAAACGCTGGCCTTGGAGTTTGCCGAGGAAGACATCCGGGTCAACGCCCTGGCCCTGGGATCGGCGCAAACGGAGATGCTGGCCCAGGCATTTCCCAATTTTAAAGCGCCCCTTTCTGCCGACGAAATGGCAGAATTCCTCGCCTATTTTACCGTGAACGGCCATAAATTTTTCAACGGGAAAGTACTCCCCGTATCCCTTTCCACGCCCTAAAAACGGAGAATCAGGTTAACTTTGCAGAAATAAGGTCCATGAAATACATCAAAACTTCCTGCCGCGGCAACATGGGCACGCTCGTGCTCGACAATGAAGAAAAAAGCAATTCGCTGAACCTGGAGATGCTGGACGAATTTACGGAAGCCTTTTCTCATTTCAGGGAACAGGAATGCCGGGTGGTGATCATCCGCAGCAAACCGGGATCCAAAGTCTGGTGCGCCGGACTGCGCATCGACCAGCTTCCCGAGGCGGGACAGGATCCGGTTCCCTATGAATATTCGCTGGAAAAGATCCTAAAAAGTGTGGAGCAGTTTCCCGGCATCGTCATGGCCATGATCGATGGCAGCGTCTGGGGCGGCGGCTGCGAGCTGGCCTTTGCCTGCGACATCCTCATCGGCACTCCGGAGGCATCGTTTGCCATCACCCCGGCAAAGATCAGCGCCCCTTATAATCCCAATCAGGTAAGCCGCGTTTTGCAGCGCGTGGGCAGCAACATCGCCCTGGAAATGTTCGCCACCGCCGAGGTGATGCAGGCCGAAAGAGCCGCCAGCCTGGGGATTTTGAATCATCTGGTAAAAAAAGAACAATTGGAAGATTTTACTCAACGTTTGGCAAAAAAAATCCTCGTCAACGCTCCCCTGACGGTATCCCTGATCAAAAAACAGATCCACAGCCTGGCAACCCAAACCGTGGAACAACTGACTCAGGATGAAAACTGCCGGGAATTTATCAAAACAGTATATTACAGCCGGGATTTCAAAGAAGGGAAACAGGCTTTCCTGGAAAAAAGAAAACCCTTGTTTACCGGAAACTAGGCACCATGAAATTGAATCTCCGCCAATATTTCCCCGAACTTTTCCCCATCGAGAAAACCACCACGGAACACAACTATCTCGAAGTGAACCGGCGCAGGGGGCGACTGGTGCTGGATTCCAAAAACGTAAATTATTCTTTCGGCGCCCTGCACCGGGTGTTTCAACGCGCTTTTACCCTGGCAAAACCGGACCTGTCGCCATGTCAAAACGCCCTGGTTCTGGGATTCGGCGCCGGAAGCGTCGCCTTCATCCTGCAAAAGGAACTGAAATTCCAGGGTACCCTCACCGGTGTCGAGATTGACCCCGGTGTGATCGCGCTCTCACGTAAATATTTCGGACTGGACCAGATCTCCCGCCTGGAGCTGAAGATTGCCGACGCCTATGATTATGTCTTTTCAGAAAAGACGACCTATGACCTCATCGTCGTGGACCTTTTCATCGATCACATCATCCCCGAAAAATTCGATCGGAAAGAATTTCTGGATCAGTTGCAAAGGATATTAAATAAAGAAGGAATGCTGTTTTTCAACCGGATGGACGTGAACTTCAGCGACAGGGACCGGATACAGAACTTCCGGGCTACGATGCAGGAAGTTTTCCAAAACGTCCGGATTTCAGACGAATTCAACATCGATCACAAAAATCTGATTTTTTACATAAAGAAATGAATGACCGAATAATAAATTATATTGCCCGGGCCCTTCAGATTGAAAACTGGCAGGTAAAAAACACCCTGGAACTCCATGAAGAAGGCGCTACCATCCCGTTTATAGCCCGCTACCGGAAAGAACGTTCCGGTGGACTGACGGACCTGGAGCTCATTGAATTACTGAAGCTCTATGATCAGCAGACCGAGCTGGAGAAAAGAAAAGAAGCCATCCTGAAAAGCCTCCAGGAGCAGCAGATCAACGATACAGACCTGCTGGAGATGATCCGGGAAGCCGATAATCTCTCCAAACTCGAAGACCTCTACCTGCCTTTCCGGCCCAAACGTAAAACCCGCGCTTCCATCGCCAGGGAAAAAGGCCTGGAACCTTTGGCCAAAATGCTGATGGCGGAGAAACCTTTCGACGTGGAATTGACAGCGAAAAAATTTGTAAATCCCAAACTCGAAATTCAAACTACCGGCGAAGCCCTGCAAGGTGCCCGCGATATCATGGCGGAATGGGTCAGTGAAATGGGCTGGGTCCGCGATCTGTTGCGACAAAAATTCCAACGCGATGCCCTGTTTTCTTCCAAAGTTATCAAAGGGAAAGAAGAGGAGGGTGCCAATTACGAATCTTATTTCGACTGGGAAGAACCGGCACGAAAAGCGCCGTCACACCGTATTCTGGCCATGTTTCGTGCCGAAAAGGAAGGCTTTATCCGCCTGAAAGTAACGCCGTCTCTGGAAGAATCCACCGAAGTCCTTGTAAAGAGGATCATCCGGTCCGACACCGAAGCCGGCAATCACAAAGCACTGGCGGTAAAAGATGCCGTCAGACGGTTACTGTTCCCTTCGCTGGAAACTGAGTTGCGACAAGAGCTTCAGCAAAAAGCCGAAGAGGCTTCTGTCCGGGTTTTTTCTCAAAACCTCCGCCAGCTGCTGCTTTCACCCCCCATGGGCCAGGTGAATGTGCTGGCCATCGATCCGGGATTCCGCTCCGGGTGCAAGGTGGTTTGCCTCGACCGTCATGGCAAGCTGTTGCACAACGAAACCCTCTATCCCCATCCACCGCAAAACGAATCCGCCGCTGCCATCAAGAAATTGAAAAGCCTGGTCAACGCCTACCAGATCGAGGCCATTTCGGTGGGTAATGGCACGGCCGGCCGTGAAACCGAAACTTTGTTGAAACGGATCCGGTTCGACCGGGAAGTGGTCGCCGTGATGGTCAGTGAAGACGGTGCTTCGGTATATTCCGCCTCCGAAGCCGGAAGAAAAGAATTTCCCCAGTATGATGTCACCGTCCGCGGCGCCGTCTCCATCGGCCGGCGGCTGCAGGACCCGCTGGCGGAAATCGTCAAGATCGACCCCAAGGCCATGGGCGTGGGCCAGTATCAGCATGACATCAATGCCAACCTCCTGAAAGAAAACCTGAAAACCACCGTAGAACTCTGTGTCAACGCAGTGGGCGTTTCGTTGAACACCGCCAGTGAAGAACTGCTCACCTATGTCTCGGGGATCGGCCCTTCCCTCGCTGGTCGCATCATTGATTATCGAAACCAACAGGGAACATTCCAAAACCGCCAGGAACTGAAAAAAATCAAAGGCCTGGGAGACAAAGCTTTTCAACAAGCCGCCGGCTTCCTGCGTATTGAAGACGGAAACGAACCCCTGGATGCCTCGGCCATCCACCCCGAGCATTACGGCATCGTGACAAAAATGGCCCGCGCGCTGAAAATGGATGTTTCGGAAATGATCGCCAACAGGGAAGTGAAAAAGCGCATCCGCATCGAAGATTTTGTTACCGAAAAAGTGGGACTCCCTACCCTGAAAGACATTCTGGATGAACTGGATAAACCAGGCCGCGACCCCAGAAAGAAGTTTGAACTCTTTCAGCTGGACAACAGCATCCACAAGATTGAAGACCTGCATCCCGGCATGGTGCTACCGGCCGTGGTTACCAACATCACCGATTTCGGCGCTTTTGTGAACCTGGGTATCAAAGAAAACGGACTCATCCACAAGAGCCAGATCGCCGACGAGTTTGTGAGCAATCCAGCCGATTATCTACAAATCAATCAACAGCTTAAGGTAAAAGTACTGGAAGTGGATCTGAACCGCAAACGGATCTCCTTGACCCTGCGATCGGTGGAGTAAGGTCCACCTAAACGCTAACATAGTAATCCTTCACGAAATCAACGTACTGGCTGGTAAATTTTCCGCTTTCCTCACGGATCATAAATTTATCCGTTTGCGCCTCCACAGGTTGCCGTCCCAGCAACAGGTTGATGCGGTTGGGCTCCTTCCCGATCATGGGAAAGATCAACAATTGTTTTTCCACAAAAAAGCCAGCCTCCATGGCCCGTTCCAGAAAAAAACGGCTCTCCCGGTAAGGCAAAACCACCGCGATCTTTCCTTCCGGATTCAGCAAGGCCCGGGCACCTACCACCAGCTGCCTATAGGTCAATGAATGCGTATGGCGCGCCATGCTCTTCCGCGGGTCGGCCGAGTGCAGGTCGTTGATGAAAAACGGCGGGTTGCTGATGATGAGATCATACTTCTGCCCCGCAGAAGAAACAAAGTCATGAAAGTCCGATTGAAAAACCCGGAGCCGGTTGGAAAAGGGGCTGTCCTGAAAGTTCTGCTGCGCTTCCTCCACCGAATCCGCATCCAGGTCCACCGCATCCACCGACAAGGTCCCGCGGCTGACCAGCAACAACGAAATGATACCGCAGCCCGTTCCCACATCCAGGGCCGACTTCACCCCGCGAAGGTCCGTCCAGATCCCCAGCAACACGGCATCCGTCCCGACTTTCATCGTCGAGCGATGGTGGTGCAAACTAAAAGACTGAAAATGAAAAGGCCGGGTATCCACGACAAGCGGTTTTATTCGTTTAAGTACATTTCGATCAGGCCTTCAGGAGCCTGGATCAGCAGTTTTTTCTGCTTCCGGTCCACACGCTGGACAACCGGATCATTTAAAGGAATGAGGATCTCTTTGCCTTCGTGAAAAACCTGCATCAGGGCCTGGCCCGGATAATCCAGGATCTCTGAGACCGTTCCCAGCAGACCAAAGGCCTCGTCCTCCACCTGAAAACCCACCACCTCATGAAAATAGAACCGGTTTCCACTCAGTTTCGGAAGCGCCGTCAGCGGAAGGTAGAGTTCCTTGTTAACCAGCGCCTGTGCTTTTTCAGGGGTGTCGACATCCTGGAACCTTACCACCAGCTTGTTGTTTTTCAGCGAGGAAGATTCGATAAAATAAGGGACCGGACTGTGCTGAAGGTTCACAAAAACCATTTGTAATCCTTCGTATGCTTCGGGATCGTCGACGTCGAGAAACAACTGAAGCTTCCCGTCGTAACCGTGCAAACGGGTCACGATACCCAGAAAAAAATAATCCTTAAAAGCATCCATCATTCGGCCCAAATTAACAG
The DNA here is from genome assembly GCA_046706345.1 of Candidatus Sulfidibacterium sp. Classification (GTDB taxonomy): domain Bacteria; phylum Bacteroidota; class Bacteroidia; order Bacteroidales; family F082; genus Sulfidibacterium. Next base: position 6,915 of record JBJKPL010000170.1, on the reverse strand, counting down.
GTTCTTTCATACAAAGTTAGAGGATTTTTCATAAAAAAAGCCCGGAACATAACCGGGCTTTATAGGATATTCCAAAAGAAGTATTTTATTCCTTTTCTTTCGTGTCGTCATCAGCAGCAGCTTCTTCAGCAGCAGGTGCTTCTTCGGCGGCTTCGGCAGCAGGAGCTTCTTCAGCGGCTTCAGCAGCAGGAGCTTCTTCAGCAGCTTCGGCAGCGGGAGCTTCTTCGACAACTTCGGCTGCAGGGGCTTCTTCAGCGGCTTCAGCAGCAGGGGCTTCTTCAGCGGCAGCAGCTTTGGCGGCTGCGGCTTCGGCTTCCACCTCGGCGGCTCTCCGTTTGGCCAACTCGGCTTCACGGGCTTCGCGGATCTTGCTTTCAGCTTCCAGCCGTTTTTTGATGTCTTCCTGTTCCTGACTTTTAATACCTTCGGATTTTTTGGCAATCCGGTCTTCTTTATCCTTTAACCAGGATTCAAATTTCTTCTCAGCTTCTGCTTCCGAGAAAGCGCCTTTTTTCACGCCTTTCAACAAATGATATTTATACAAAACCCCTTTGTAGGAAAGGATCGCCCTCATGGTATCGGTCGGCTGGGCACCTTTCTGAAGCCAGCTTAAAGCGGCTTCAAAGTTCAATTCGATCTCAGCAGGAACTTTCGTGGGATTGTAAGTCCCGATTTTTTCAATGAATTTTCCGTCACGAGGTGCACGACCATCGGCAATAACGAGATGATAAAAAGGGCTTCTTTTTTTACCAAACCGTTGTAATCTCATCTTAACTGGCATAACAGTCTAACTTTTAATTGAATATTTTTTTTGAAAAATCGGCTGCAAATATCGGAACAATTTTTCAATAAAAAAAACTTTTTATCCCGCTGTTATCCAAATGCCCGAAGCAGTCAAAAGTACACCGGTTTTCATGATTTCAATTGCATTTTTTGCTTGTCAACAATTCACCGGATCACCGGGGCACTCTTTTTCTTTTGGGCGGCATTTCGGGCTGTCCGCTTTGGTCCCGGGTCCGCACGTCGTCTTCCGTAAAAGGGCTCCCGGGGCTTCCTCCGGTCGCCCGGGTTCCCTTACTGCATATCGCCGTGCGGCCGCAGGCGCCGCCGCTGCCATCCCGGCCGCGGAGAAGAGCGAAACATTTTTCCTTTCGGGCATTTCCATCCAATGAATCCCCTGGGTTTCGCTCGGCGAAAATTCGTAATTTAGCCAGCCTGAATCAAAAGAAAACCGCATGAATTTTATCTTATCCGACGGGACAAACAGAGACCGGTTGCTTCCGTTCACTTTTACCCGACCGGTGGCCGACATCCGAATGGGAATCCTGACCCTCCGGGAAAAATGGGAATGGCTGCTGAAACAGAAAACCTCCGCGCTGACAGAAACCTATCTGGCCGGAAAATTTCCACTGGTGCTGGAACGCGAAAATATCGTCATCAACGGTTCCATCCTGCCCGATGAACCCCTGGTCGATAAGATAAAAAATCTCCATCCCGGCGAATCACTGGTCAAGGGCAATGTTCTGATCGCTTCTTCTCTCGATGCCGAAAAAATTGAAAACCGGGAACTCCTGGCCGCCACCACCCAGATCTATGACGGAGACCTGTGGATCCTGGAAAACCTGTGGGATATTTTTGCACAAAATCACCGGGCCATTCAACAGGATTTCGAAATGCTGACCCGGGGCAGGAAATCCCAGCCCCTGAGCGCCACCAATTTTGTGAACGGCGATCCTTCGCTGATCTTCCTGGAAGAAGGCGCCAGGGCCGAATTCGCCCTCTTCAACACCCACGACGGCCCCATTTACCTGGGCAAGGATTCCGAGGTGATGGAAGGCGCCAAGATCCGTGGACCCTTTGCCCTGTGCGAACATTCCCAGGTCAAGATGGATGCCAAGATCTACACCGGCACCACCATCGGTCCCCACTCCAAAGTCGGCGGCGAAGTCAGCAACTCGGTGATCTTCGGTTACTCGAACAAGGCCCACGACGGCTTCCTTGGCAATTCCGTGATCGGAGAGTGGTGCAATCTGGGCGCAGACACCAACGTTTCCAACCTGAAAAACACCTACGATGTCGTGAAACTGTGGTCCTATGCCAGCGGCCGTTTCGAAAATACGGGCCAGCAGTTTTGCGGCCTGATGATGGGCGACCATTCCAAATGCGGCATCAACACCATGTTCAATACCGGAACGGTTGTGGGCGTGAGCGCCAATGTATTCGGCGAAGGGTATCTCCGCAATTTCGTTCCTTCTTTCTCCTGGGGCGGAAAATCAGGCATGACCCGATTCAAACTCGACAAAGCCTTCCAGGTCGCAACTGCCGTATTCCATCGAAGAAACAAAGACTTCGATGACCTCGAAAAAGACCTGATGACCCACCTCTACCAAATGACATTCCCCGAAACGGAAAAATAATCCTTTCCGTCTCCGGCATACGATTTACGGTGTTTTGCGTTTCTATTAAAAGACTTTTCTCCCCCTTTCAGGTGCGGGATCATCTGAAAGATGGAAACTCATGACAAATTGTAGGACCCGGCTTTTTATGGTGCGTTAATTGTAGCTTCTATTTACTGGATGTTGAGATCCGGAGAAATTATTCTTTAGAAATATCAATATCAGCATATTAGAAAGAAAATAAATAATCATCAGGCCGGCGAATCCAATTCAAAGGCTGACATTTTGACCGAACAATGACGTTAGACAATATATTTTCATTACAAGAGATCATGAACCCGGATACCGAGTTTTTTCCTTTGCTTTCCGCCGAGGACGAGCAAATGATGAACGAGGAAGAGATCCCTGAAGAACTGCCCATCCTGCCGGTGCGGAATACCGTGCTTTTCCCCGGGGTAGTGATTCCCATCACCGCCGGCCGCGACAAGTCCATCAAACTGCTGCGCGACGCCTACAAGGGGAACAACATGATCGGCGTGGTAGCTCAGAAAGATGCGGAAGTCGACGATCCCAAAGCGGAAGACCTGAACAAGGTAGGAACGGTAGCCCGGATTATCAAGATATTACAAATGCCCGATGGGAATACCACCGCCATCATCCAGGGGAAAAAACGCTTTGAGCTGGTGGAAATGCTGCGCGACGAGCCCTATTTCTTTGCCAAGGTTAAGACCTACGTATCCCGGGATAAAAATCCCGAGACCGAAAATTTTCAGGCGCTCATCTCCAGCATCAAGGACCTTTCGGTACAGATCATCGAAAAGTCACCATCCATTCCCTCCGAAGCGGTCTTTGCCATCAACAACATCGAAAGCGCCGCTTTCCTCGTGAATTTTGTTTCTTCCAACCTGAACGTCCCCGGCGATGAAAAGCAGAACCTGCTGGAGATGAAAAACATTGAGGAACGCGCCCACAAGGTGTTGGAAACACTTACCAAAGAACTCCAACTGCTGGAACTCAAGAATCAGATCCAGAAGAAAGTGAAAGTGGACCTCGACAAACAGCAGCGGGATTTCCTGCTGAATCAACAGCTGAAAACGATCCAGGAAGAGCTGGGTGGCGGGCCTCACGATCAGGAGCTCCAACGCCTCAGCGACAAAGCATCAGAAAAAAAATGGTCGAAAGAAGTGGAAGAAACCTTCCAGGAAGAACTTTCGCGACTGCAGCGCATGAACCCCAATGCGGCAGAATATTCCATTCAGCTCAACTACCTGGAACTGCTGGTGGACCTGCCCTGGAATGAAGTCACAAAAGACAACCTGGACCTGGCTCATGCCCGGAAAGTGCTGGAACAGGATCATTACGGACTGGAAAAAATTAAGGAACGGATCATCGAATATCTGGCGGTGCTCAAGCTCAAAAACGATATGAAAGCGCCGATCCTTTGTTTTGTAGGCCCTCCGGGAGTGGGAAAGACCTCGCTGGGCAGATCCATTGCCCGGGCCCTGCAGCGGAAATATGTCCGCATGTCGCTGGGGGGCTTGAGTGACGAATCGGAACTGCGCGGACACCGCAAGACCTATATCGGCGCCATGCCGGGAAGGATCATCCAAAACCTGAAAAAAGTCCAGTCTTCCAATCCGGTATTCATGCTGGATGAGATCGACAAGGTAGGCGGAAAGAATTTTAACGGTGACCCGCAATCGGCGCTGCTGGAAATTCTCGACCCGGAACAAAACAATACTTTCTATGACAATTTCCTGGAGCTGGAATACGACCTTTCCAAGGTGATGTTCATTGCCACCGCCAATACGCTCTCCACAGTCCATCCTGCCCTGCAGGACCGTATGGAAGTGATCGACCTGAGCGGTTACCTGATGGAAGAAAAACTCGAGATCGCCAAAAAATACCTGATCCCCAAAGAGTTCAAAGAAAACGGCATTCGGAAAGGACAGCTTTCCTTCCCGAAGAAGACCATCGAAGCCATCATCCGCGATTACACCCGTGAAGCCGGTGTGCGTCTGCTTGAAAAACAAATTGCCAAAGTCATCCGGAACCGCGCCAAGTTCATTGCCATGGACGAACCCTTTGACGGCAGGATCAAACCGGAGGACCTGAACACCATCCTGGGCAAACCCCGAATTCCGCGTGACAGTCTGGAAAACAACGAAGTGGCCGGCGTGGTCACCGGGCTGGCGTGGACGCGCGTGGGTGGAGAGATCCTGTTTGTGGAAGTGAGTCTGAGCAAAGGAAAGGGGCATCTGAAACTCACCGGAAACCTGGGCGATGTGATGAAAGAATCCGCCTCGCTGGCTTATGAATATCTGAAATCCCATGCCGCTTATCTGGACATCGATCCCGAGGTTTTCGACAATTGGAATGTGCACATCCATGTACCGGAAGGTGCCACACCGAAAGACGGCCCTTCGGCAGGAGTGACCATGCTGACGGCGCTGGCATCGGCATTCACACAACGCAAGGTGAAAGACAAACTGGCCATGACCGGCGAGATCACCCTACGCGGAAAAGTACTTCCGGTGGGAGGCATCAAAGAAAAGATCCTGGCCGCCAAAAGGGCCAGTATTCATACCATTCTCCTTTCGGCAGACAACGAAAACGACATCGCGGAGATCCCCGAAAAATACATCGACGGCGTAAAATTTCAGTACGTTCACAACATGCTGGAGGTACTTGATTTTGCCCTGCTCCGGGAGAAAGTTAAGAATCCGATTACATTTTAGGTTAGATGCCGGTTAAAGGATTATAGGTGTTCCGGAGGGGCTTCACGGCTTAGTTTTTTTTATTTTCGTGGAAAAATGAATCCATGAAGTCGTTTCCCTTTAAACTGATGAGCCATGCCTAGCAGAAAACTCCGGAACGCCCTTTGGCTGGTGGTTATGGCTGGAATACTGAGCGCCTGCCAAAACGCCACACACCAACATCCTGGGAAACAGATATTTTATTACAATTCACCCGCAGAGATCGTTAATCTGGATCCTGCTTTTGCACGCGATCAGGCACACATTTGGGTGTGCAATCAGCTTTACAACGGCCTGGTAAAGCTGGACGACAGCCTGCACGTTCGGCCATCCATCGCAAAACGCTGGACAATTTCCGACGGCGGAAAACTATACACATTCTACCTTCGAAATGATGTTTATTTTCATGACGACCCGGTTTTCAAGGGCAAAAAAAGGAAGGTTACCGCTGCGGATTTTGTGTACAGCTTTCAGCGTTTGGCCAGTCCAGGGACTGCGTCTCCGGGGAGTTGGGTCTTTGATGATGTGGCCGGCACTCCTGGCGATAAAGCTTTTAAAGCGATCAACGATACCACCTTGCAGATCCGGTTGAAAAAACCTTTTCCACCGTTCCTGGGCATTCTCACCATGAAATATTGCTCGGTGGTCCCGCATGAGGCGGTTCAGTTTTACGGACCGGATTTCCGGAGACATCCCGTTGGGACCGGGCCGTTTTTTCTGAAAAACTGGGTGGAAAATGTGGAGATGGTCTTGCAGAAGAATCCGGATTATTTTGAATTTGACAGCACCGGACACCGGCTGCCTTATCTGGATGCCGTGGCCATCACTTTTCTTGCCGACAAGATGACGGCGTTTCTGGAGTTCACCAAAGGGAAGCTGGACTTCATCTCGGGAATCGCCCCCTCCTACAGAGATGAGATCCTGACCCGCACCGGCACGCTGCGTTCCAAATACATAAATAACATCCGGCTGCTGAAGATGCCCTACCTGAACACCGAATACCTGGGTATGCTGACCGACACCAACCTGCAGGCGGTAAAAAACAGCCCGTTGCGGTTCAAAGCCGTGCGGCAGGCGATCAATTATGGTTTCAACCGGGTGAAGATGATCAAATTCCTGCGCAACGGCATTGGCATTCCGGGCCACAAAGGCATCATCCCGGCTGGGATGCCGGCCTACGATCCGCAAGCAGACTACGGATATTCCTACAATCCCGAAAGGGCCAAGAGGCTGTTGAAGCAGGCAGGCTACGGCCCACAACATCCCGTGCCGCCCATTACCCTGGCCACCACCTCCGACTACCTGGACCTGTGCAAATTTGTGCAGTCACAGCTGGATGACATTGGTTTTGACATCCGGCTGAACATCATGCCTCCGGGAAGTCTGAGTGAAATGAAAGCACAGGCGAAGTTGCTGTTTTTCAGAGCCTCGTGGATCGCTGATTATCCCGATGAAGAGAATTATTTGTCGCTGTTCTATTCTAAGAATTTTACGCCCGGCGGCCCCAATTACACGCACTTCTCTGACCCGCGTTTTGATGCCATGTACAAAAAATCACTTTCGGGTGTTGACGTGAGAAAACGGGAAAAGCTTTACCGTTCCATGGACAGCCTGGTGATGCAGCAGGCGCCTGTGGCTATTTTGTATTACGATGAGGCCCTGCGGTTTGTACAGAAACGCGTCCAGGGGATGACGCTGAATCCCATCAACCTGCTGAATCTGGAAAAAGTAAGAATCGATCCTGTGACCACTCACTGAGAGGC